>JBKOVQ010000080.1:0-6040 GCA_046723985.1 Actinomycetota bacterium
CGATTAGACCATGCTCGCCGGAGCTGAGCGACGTGTTCGCCGAGGCTCGACCCGAGGTCTGTTTCCACCTCGCCGCACAGGCGGACGTTCCGACCTCGTTGCAGCGACCCGACTTCGATGCGGAGGTGAACGTCGTCGGCACCGTTCGCGTCCTTCGGGCCGCCGGCCGGCGCACGCCTGTCGTCTTCTCCTCGACCGAGCGGCGCGATCTACGGCGAGTGCGAGAGGCCGGCCCGAGAGAGCGACCCGCGCCGGCCGCTCTCCCCGTACGGCGTCGCCAAGCTGGCGGGAGAGGAGTACCTCGCAGGGTGGAACCGCCTGCAGGGCACCCGCCACACGACACTGCGGTTCGGCAACGTCTACGGCCCGCGGCAGGAGGCGACCCTCGAGGGTGGAGTGGTCGCGATCTTTCTCGAGGCGATGGCAGAGGGCCGCGAAACGATGATCTTCGGGGACGGCGGCCAGACGCGCGACTTCGTCCACGCCGACGACGTGGTCTCCGCAGCGCTCGCCGCACCCGGACCGGCGGGTGTCTTCAACGTGGGCAGCGGTGTCGAGACGAGCGTCGCCGATCTGCACGCCCATTGCCGGGCGGTCAGCGGCAATGGACAACCACCGCGGTTCGAGGCACCACTCGAGGGCGACGTCCGGCGGAGCGCGCTCGACGTCTCCCACATCGAGCAAGAACTGGGCTGGCGGCCGCAGGTCTCGCTCGACGACGGCCTGCGCGGCACCCGGGACCGGATCCAGGCGCGGTGGCAGGAGCATCGTCCCGGGAGGCGAATCCCGCCTCCGTGGACTCCCCCGCACCGGTCGACCTCATCCGCCCTTGGCGCACGGCGACGCTGGTTGCGTCATGCGTCGCCGGCGTCGAGCTCGTCCTGCTCGTCGTCCTCGGCGTGGTACTCCTTGGACGGTCGGTCGCGCCGCACGTGCGTGCCGCCGCCGCCAAGGCCGCCCAGGCGCCGAAGCATCACGCGGCGCCGGCCTCCGTCCGCCCGGCG
Source organism: Actinomycetota bacterium (assembly GCA_046723985.1). GTDB lineage: Bacteria > Actinomycetota > Thermoleophilia > Gaiellales > Gaiellaceae > DATBLE01. Next base: position 1,005 of record JBKOVQ010000080.1, read on the forward strand.
AAGCAGCCCCGACGCCATGCGCCGCACGCCGCACGGCTCCTGCCGCGCTCGAAGACGTCGGTGCTGATCCTGAACGGGAACGGGATCAACGGTGCAGCCGCCGAAGCGGCGACGATCGCCCGCTCGCGCGGGTACGCGGTCAGTGACACGAGGAACGCGCCGCGAACCGGATACCCGACCTGGCGCCTGATGGCCGCGCCGGGCTACGCAGGAGAGGCGAGGCGCTTTGCGAGGGACATGGGCCTCTTCCAGAGCCGCGTCGGGCCGCTCGACGGGATGACTCCGCGCCAGCTCCACGGCGCGAAACTGGTGCTGATCCTCGGCGCCTCGCGCTAGCCCTCCTCACGAGCGTCCCTCGACCTTCGCCCGCGCCTGGTCGAGCAGGCCGCCGGGACGGCCGGCCGGTCCGTAGCGGTCGAGGCCGTACGCCCGGTCGAGGTCGTGCAGCGCCGCGCGATACCGGCCGGTGAAGAACTCGAACGAGCCAAGCGCGTACCACGTGTTCGAGTTCTCGGGCTGGAGCTTCACGGCGTCGCGGTAGTAGCGGAGCGCGGCCCGGTCTGCGGTGCGGGCCGACTCGGCGTCGCCGAGCGCGAGCAGAGGGTCGGTCGCGAGCGGGTCGAGCCAACGGGCAGACCGTCCGTCCGAGACAGCCGCGCCGATGTCGCCGTCCGCAATCGCGCTATAGGCTGAGTCGACGAGGCGTCCGGACGCATATGGGGCGGTCATGGAGTAGAGGACGGCGATCGCCGCGGCGGCGGTCGCGCCGGCCCAGACCGGCCGCATGCGTGCCGGCGGACCGGCGCCGAGACCGATCACCACGCCGAGCGAGAAGAACGCGGGGGCGCCGACGGCAACGAACTCCCAGTGGATGTCGACGAGCGAATGGACGGCGAACGCGCCAACGCCGACGGCGAGGGCAACCGCCGCCGCCCGCTCCGCCGGCTCGACCCGCCGCACCGCCGCCACCGCGGCGGCCGTCCCCGCCCCGAGCAGCCCGAGGACGAGCAGGAATCCGACGATCCCCGTCTCGGCCAGGAACTGGAGCGGCAGGTCGTGCGGCTCGGTGGTGACGATCGAGCCGTTCCTGATCGCCCGCCGGGCGACCTCGAACGTGGCAGCGCCCTTGCCACCCCCGGGCGCGTCCTCGAACAGCTGCCACGCCTCCTTCCACCATGTCCAGCGGTTGCTCGAGCTGAGGTCGGCGAGCCTGTTGGGCGTCTGGGTCACCTCAGCGGTCTTCGCGCTCCGGAACTCGTCGAGGACGTCTTCCCCCTTGCGCACGGCCACGACCACCACGGCCGCGACCCCGACGACGAGGACGACGACCCCGAGCGTGCGGGCGAGGGACCGACGCCTCTCCGGAGGTACCTCCATTCGCGCGGCCCAGTAGGCGAGCGCGAGCACAACCGCGGCGCCGATGCAGAGGAAAACACCGAACCAGGCGCCGTCGTTGACGCGATTCGCGTAGGGCTGCAGGTCGTCGGTGAGCGCGGGGCGCGAGACCGCCCACAGCGCCACGAGGCCGGCCACCGGAGTGGCGATGACGAGCGTGGCGAGCGTCTCCAGGCGGTCGCGGTCGATCGCCAGCCAGGCCAGCGCCGCGAGCGCGGCGACCGCGATCCCGGCACGCGAGTACGTCAGCACGACGGCGAGCTCGGCGAGGTAGACGAGGAGCGCACCGGCCGCGCGCGCGGCGGGGTGGAACCGGCGTGAGCAGGCAGCCCAGAGGCCGAACGGCACCGCCGTCGCGGCGACCAGCGCCAGCGAGTTCCAGTAGCCGACCGGGTTCCGCAGGCGGGCGACGCGCGCGCCGTCGGGGAAGAGCGAAGGGATGACCTTCCCGAGAAGCGCCCAGGCGAGCACGAGGCCGAGCAGGAGGGCGAGCCCGACGGCGGCCGTGCGCGCGGGCTGGGGCACCCGCGTCGCCAGCAGACCGAGCACCGCGAACGCCGCATAGACCAGCATCCGGTCGAACGCCGCCCACGAGAGATCGGGCGCGATCGACCACCACATCGTCACCCCGACCCACGCGGTCAGAGCTGCGAGCAGCATGAGCGTCGCCAACCCCGCGCCGCGTGGCACCGGGATACCCGCACTGGCCGCGAGCACGGCGGCCGAGAGCACGGCCAGCGATCCGATCCAGAAGAGACGACCGTCCGAGGTCCCGTCGCCGAAGAAGAGCGCCGTGAACAGCAGCCCGGCCGCGGCGAGGAGCGTCGCCCGGCCGGCGAGCATGGGGGGCTGCATCGCCGCCCGACGCTAGCAGAGGCCCTCCCTGGCGAGAGCCACGTGGTCAGCACAGAAGGGACAGGCTTCAGCCTGTCCCCGTGCCTGCGGTCGGCACCCACCGAAACGCAAGAGGTCAGACTGAAGTCTGACCCTCCAGGACCCGTGCGACAGGCCTTTACAGAGCCTTAACGAGCGCCTCACTGCCCTCTCACGTCGGGCCCCGAGACTAGGTGCAGGTCGTATGACGCCCGGGCTATAACGTACAGTGCAGCCGAGAGTTCACCTCTTGACCTGGCCGATGCGCCTGGTCCCCCGCTCCGCGTGATCCGTTTGCTTCGCCACATCGTTGCCGCACTCGTGATCGTGTGCGCCGCCGGTGCTTTTGCCGGCATCGCTCCGGCCGCGGCCAAGGACGCCAGCACCCCCTGCTGGAAGACGCTGATCAACGACTGGTACGACGGGCGCATCGACCGGATCTACTCGATCCACTGCTACCGGGACGCGCTGAAGCACCTCCCGGCCGATCAGGAGACATACGGGAGTGCCAGGGACGACATCCAGCAGGCGCTCCAGAAGCGGATCATCGAGAGCCGTAGCGGCCATACGTCGACCACCGGCACGACGACCACTCCCGGCGGAGGGAGCGGTGGCTCTGGCTCGGGCGGGTCGGGCAGCAGCGGGTCGGGCAGCGGAAGCGGCGGGTCATCCGGCGGGTCCGGCCAGGGCGGGGGCTCGCAGGCTTCGGGAGGCCCGATCGGCGGCGTGATCAACGCCGGCAAGCCCGGCAGCGCCGACTCGCTGCCCGTCCCGCTGCTCGTCCTCGGCGGCGTCGCGCTCGTCCTGATGGCGGCCGGCGGGGCCGGCTTCCTCGCCCGCAGGTCGCGCCTGCGGCGGATGCAGGTCGCCTCGGCGGCCTCCGTCCCGCACGACCCCGGCACCGACCGGCCGGAACAGCCGTAGGGCGCCGAGAAACGCCTGCAAAGAGCCCCAAAACCGTTCCGTCCGGAAGACGCTCTACGCTCCTTGGTCCCTCTCCGAAGGAGAGGGTCACGCAGCTAATCTGGGAGGCGAGAGATGGCGTCCACGAAGGCATCCGCAGGTATCGACTCGGCCACCACTGAGGTCGTGAACGCCGTCCTCGACGAGACGGCCCACGTCGGGATCCAGCGCTTCTTCACGATCCCGGGCCGAGACCCGTTCGAGGAGGTGGAGTGGGAGCTCCGCGATGCCTTCATCCCGGGCAAGGACAAGCCCGCCTTCGAGCAGAAGGGCGTCGACTTCCCGAAGTTCTGGTCGCAGACCGCGACCAACATCGTCGCGCAGAAGTACTTCCGCGGAAAGATGGGCTCGCCCGAGCGCGAGACGAGCGTGAAGCAGATGATCGGCCGCGTCGTCGTCACGATCGGCGGCTGGGGCCGGGCCGGCGGCTACTTCGCCTCCGACGAGGAGGCCGACACCTTCGAGGCCGAGCTGGAGGCGATCCTCGTCAACCAGTACGCCTCTTTCAACTCGCCGGTCTGGTTCAACGTCGGCTTCGAGGAGAAGCCGCAATGCTCGGCGTGCTTCATCCTCTCCATCGACGACTCGATGGAGTCGATCCTCGACTGGATCCGCCGCGAGGGGATCATCTTCCGCGGCGGCTCGGGCTCAGGCGTCAACCTCTCCCGGCTGCGGTCGTCGAAGGAACAGCTCTCGAAGGGCGGTTACGCGTCCGGCCCGGTCTCCTTCATGCGCGGCGCCGACGCCTCCGCCGGCACGATCAAGTCCGGGGGCAAGACGCGGCGCGCGGCGAAGATGGTCGTCCTCGACGTCGACCATCCGGACGTCGAGGAGTTCATCTGGTGCAAGGCGCACGAGGAGGAGAAGGCGCGCGTCCTCGAGCAGGCGGGCTACGACATGTCGCTCGACTCGCCGGACTGGGCGTCGATCCAGTACCAGAACGCGAACAACTCGGTCCGCGTCACCGACGCCTTCATGGAGGCGGCGACGGCCGGCGGAGAATGGAACCTGACTGCGCGCACCGACGGCAGCGTGGTCGAGACGGTCGATGCGCGCGCCCTGCTGCGGCAGATCGCCGAGGCGGCCTGGAAGTGCGCCGACCCGGGCGTGCAGTACGACACGACGATCAACGCGTGGCACACGAGCCCGAACTCGGGCCGGATCAACGCGTCGAACCCGTGCTCCGAGTACATGCACCTCGACAACTCGGCGTGCAACCTCGCTTCGCTCAACCTGATGAAGTTCCGCGGCGAGGACGGCGAGCTCGACCTCGACGCGTTCCAGAACGCGGTCGACGTCGTCTTCCTCGCGCAGGAGATCGTCGTCGGTTACTCGTCCTACCCGACGCCCGAGATCGATACGAACGCGAAGGCCTACCGCGAGCTCGGCCTCGGCTACGCGAACCTCGGCGCCCTGCTGATGGCGCGCGGCTTGCCGTACGACTCCGACGAGGGACGGGCGTACGCGGCGGCGATCACGGCACTGATGACCGGCCGCGCGTACCGCAAGTCGTCCGAGATCGCGTCGCGCATGGGCCCGTTCGCCGGCTATCAGGTCAACCGTGCGCCGATGATCGGCGTGATCGCCAAGCACAGGGCCGCGGTCGGCAACATCGAGAACAGCGACGTTGTGCCCGACGACCTGCTGGGCGCCTGCCGCAGGGCGTGGGACGACGCGCTGAACCTCGGCGAGGTGCACGGCTACCGGAACGCGCAGTCGGTGGTCATCGCCCCGACGGGGACTATTTCGTTCATGATGGATTGTGACACGACCGGAATAGAGCCGGACTTCTCGCTCGTCAAGTC
>JBKOVQ010000167.1:0-7510 GCA_046723985.1 Actinomycetota bacterium
GGTCGTGTACGCTCGGCGCGACGAAGTTGGAGGGTCACCAGCGGGCGGTCTTCGGGCCGCCCGTCCTCCGGAAAGTGGCCGTCGCGGGGGCCGATTGCGTAGCATCGCTCGCGGTGACTCTGACTTCGTCAGCGAGCGTTCCGAAGTAGCGTACGAGTCGATCCGGAAGACGAGAACTTCCTATTAGCTGGAGGTTTCTCCGATCGGGGCGCCGAGATTCGAACTCGGGACCTCTAGTCCCCCAGACTAGCGCGCTAACCAGGCTGCGCCACGCCCCGTCACGCCGACGAGGATAGCGAGACTCGTTGAGCGGAGGGAAGATGGAAGCTCGCGAGTCCCGTCTAGTATCCGGCAATCACAACGGGAGGTATCGGATGACGACGGTCGTAATCGCCGAGGAGCGGCTTGAGGAGCTGCGCCTCGGATTTTCGGGCGCGCTGCTGCTGGCGGAGGACGAAGGCTACGACGATGCGCGGCGCGTCCACAACGGGCTGGTCGACCGGCGGCCGGCTCTGATCGCACGCTGCCGGGGAACGGCGGACGTCGCGGAAGCGGTTCGCTTCGCGCGTGCGGCTGGTCTGGAGATCAGCGTCCGGGGCGGCGGGCACAACGTCGCCGGCCGGGCAGTCACCGACGACGCGCTGATGATCGACCTCTCCCAGATGAAGGGCATCCACGTTGACGCTGCCGCGCGCACCCTGAGGGCGCAGGGAGGCGTCCTCTGGCGAGAGCTGAACCGCGAGGCGGCCGCACACGGCCTCGCCGTCACCGGCGGCGCGATCTCGACCACCGGGATCGCCGGGCTGACGCTCGGCGGCGGGCTCGGCTGGCTGATGGCGAAACACGGCCTTGCCTCCGACAACCTGCTCTCCGTCGAGCTGGTGAACGCCGACGGCGAGATCGTCGAGGTGGACGAGGACTCGGATGCCGACCTCTTCTGGGCCCTGAGGGGCGGCGGGGGCAACTTCGGCATCGCCGCGTCCCTGAAGTACCGTCTGCACCCGCTTTCGATGGTGACCGGCGGGCTGATTGCCCACCCGATCGAGGCGGCGCCCGACATGCTGCGGTTCTATCGCGAAGCCTGTGCCGGATCGTCCAACGACCTGACCGTTTTCGCCGGGCTCGTCCACGCCCCAGACGGATCAGGCGTGAAGCTGTCCGCGATGGTCGTCTTCCACGCCGGAACGCCCGACGAGGCGGAACGCGAGCTCGCACCGTTCAAGGAGTGGGGATCGCCGCTGGTCGTCGAAGTCGGGCCGATGCCCTATCCGGTGATGAACTCGCTGCTCGACGACGCCTTTCCCGCGGGTTCGCTGAATTACTGGCTCTCGAGCTTTACGAGCGGAATCACAGACGACTTGATCGCCGTCGCCGTCGATCGGTTCGCGAGCGTGCCGTCGCCGATGAGCGCGATCCTCCTCGAGCACTTCCACGGTGCCGTCTGCCGCGTCCCCGTCGAAGCTACGGCCGTGCCCCACCGCGAGGAAGGCTGGAACCTCCTCCTGCCGTCCGTCTGGGTGGATCCGGCCGATACCGAAGAGAACATCGCCTGGGCGAAGGAGAGCCACGCCGCATTCGCCGAGCACCTGACCGAGCGCCGCTGGCTCAACTACCTCGGCGACGACCAGGGAGCCGACGCCGTTCGGGGCGCGTACGGGCCCAACTACGACCGGCTGGTCGAGCTGAAGCGGCGGTACGACCCGGAGAACGTGTTCCGCCACAACCACAACATCGAGCCGTAGCGACGCAGCGGGCGGGTGTCTTCGGCGTCCGCCCGCTACCTCTTCAGCTGCTTGTACAGCCGGTCGATCATCGCCGGTAGCTTCTCGAGCCGCTCGGTGATCACGCGCAGCCGGTACTCGCGGAAGTGCTCGGGCTCGACGCCGAGCGCGTCCGCGAGGCGGTCGATCACACCGTTCGAGGGGACAGGCCGGTTGCCGTGCACGAGATGATTGAGGTAGCCGGCGGAGAGCCCTGTCTTCGCCGCCAGGCTGCGGTAGGTCTCCCCGGTCTCGTCCATCAGCCGCTCGATCGTCGGCCCGAACGGCTCCTCGCTGAAGCGTCGCTTGCGTGGCATCAGACGGTCACCTCCTGCGCGGGGACACGGCGTTCCTCACCCGTTGCGCGGTCACGGACGTCCACCATCCCGTCCTCGAGGGTTTTCTTCCCGACCGTGACCCGGACCGGGCAGCCGATCAGATCGGCGTCGGCGAACTTCTCGCCAGCCCTGAGATCGCGATCGTCGAGGAGCACCGCCCGCCCGGACGTCTCGAGGGCGTCCGCCACCGCTTCGGCCTGCTCCTCGAGGCCGGGCAGCGCGACGACGTGAACATGGTACGTGGCGATCGCCGGCGGCCAGCCCGCGATGCCGTGCTCGTCGTGTCGTTGTTCGATCACTGCCGCGATTATGCGTCCTGGTCCGATTCCGTAGCTTCCACCGACCAGAGGTCTTTCCCGCCCGTCCTCGTCGAGGAACATCGCGCCGAGCGGCTCGGAGTACCGCGTTCCGAACTTGAAGATGTGCCCGACCTCGATCGCGGTCTGGAATCGCAGCGCCGCACCGCAGGACGGGCAAGTGTCGCCCTCGCGCGCCTCGCGGATGTCGGTGAAGCGGGGCTGGTAGTCGCGGCCTGCCTGGACGCCGCGCAGGTGGTAGCCGTCGCGGTTCGCGCCGGCGACGAACTGGCCCTCACGCAGCGTCTCGTCCGCGATCACCTCCACCTCGACGCCGACCGGGCCGAGCGAGCCGCCGCCGGCGCCGAACGCGGCGCGGATCTGCTCGTCGGTCGCGGGCTCGAACGGGCTCGCCAGCACGGTGAGCAGCTTCGCCTCGCTCAGCCGGTCGTCGCCGCGGACGAGCGCCAGCACCACCGTGCCGTCCGGCTTCGCGATGGGCATCGCCTTCGAGGTCGCAGCCACGTCGATGCCCAGGAACTCGGCGAGCGCCTCGCAGGTGGTCACGCCGGGGGTCTCGACCTCGACCGGCGCGTCCAGTGGCTCGGGGAATGCGGGTGGTCGAGGCACGCCGCGGGCGATCTCCAGGTCGGCTGCATAGTCGCTCCGCTCGCAGGTGACGAGGGTGTTCTCGCCCGATCCGGAAGGCGCGAGGAAGTCGACGCTCTCCTTGCCCCCCATCATCCCGCTCTCCGCCTCGACCGCGTGCACCTCGAGGCCGCAGCGTTCGAAGACCCGGAAGTACGCCCCGCGGTTGGCCTCGAAGACGCGGGCGAGCCCCTCCTCGTCGCGGTCGAACGAGTACGCGTCCTTCATGATGAACTCGCGGACGCGGAGGAGGCCCCCGCGGGGGCGCGGCTCGTCGCGGTCCTTGACCGAGAAGTGGTACCAGAGCTGTGGGAGCTCCCGGTAGGAGCGGATCTCGCGCGCGTGCCAGGTGAACGTCTCCTCGTGGGTCAGCGGGAGAATGAAGCGACGGCCCTGCCGGTCGGTCAGGCGGAAGATCTCGGGGATGAAGTCCCGGCCGCTCTGCTCCCAGAGCTCTGCGGGGGTCAGGACCGGGCAGAGCCATTCTTGCCCGCCGATCGCGTCCATCTCCTCGCGGATGATCTGCTCGATCTTCCGGTGGATCCGCCACCCGAGCGGCAGGTACGACCACACTCCGGCGGAGAGCTGCCGCACGAAGCCGCCGCGGACGAGCAGCTTGTGGCTGACCGCCTCGGCGTCGGCCGGGTCCTCGCGCAGGGTTGGAAGGAAGAGCTGTGATGCCCGGACTGCCAACGATTGCAGCCTACTCGTTGAGTGGGATCAGTGAGGCTTCGGCCATGGCCAGCGCGGCCGGCTTGGCCATCTTCAGGCGCTTCGGGCGGCGCATGCCCTCCGCGATCCACTTGTCGATCTCGAAGAAGAGCTCGTCGATCAGGATGTCCGAGGAGACCTTCTTCAGCACGCGGCCGTGGGCGTAGACGAAGCCGACGTCGCGACCGCCGGCGATGCCGAAGTCGGCGTCGCCCGCCTCCCCCGGGCCGTTGACCGCGCACCCGAGCACGGCGACCTCGAAGTGCTCCGGGTACGCGTGCAGGCGCTCCTCGACCTTCTCTGCGAGCGTCTGGACGCCGACGTTGTCGCGCCCGCACGACGGGCAGGCGATCATGATCGGGCCTCGCTCCCGGAGGCCCAGCGCCTTGAGGATCTCGAAGCCGGTCTTGACCTCCTCGACCGGGTCGGCGGTCAGCGAGACGCGGATCGTGTCGCCGATTCCGTCGACGAGCAGCGATCCCATCCCGACCGCGCTCTTGATCGACCCGGCGAACGGCGTGCCCGCCTCGGTCACGCCGAGGTGAAGCGGGTAGGGCACCTTCGCCGAGAGCATCCGGTAGGCGCGGATCATCGTCGGCACGTGGCTGGACTTGACCGAGATCTTGAAGTCGTGGAAGTCGAGCTTCTCGAGCAGCTCGACCTCTTCGATCGCAGCGGCGACGAGCGCCTCCGCCTGGTCGCGTTGGGCGACGTCCTCGAGATGCTTCGGCAGCGACCCGGAGTTGGCGCCGATCCGCATCGGGATCCCGGCCTTCTTTGCCGCCTTCACCACCAGCCCCACCTTGTGCGGGCCGCCGATGTTGCCAGGGTTGATCCGCACCGCCGCCACGCCGCCCTCGATCGCCTTCAACGCGAGCGACGCGTTGAAGTGGATGTCGGCGATCACGGGGATCGGGGAGAGGCGAACGATCCTCGGCAAAGCCTCCGCGTCCTCCGTCTTCGGGACCGCGACCCTGACGACCTCGCATCCCGCGGAGGCGAGCGCGGCGATCTGCGCGGTCGTCGCCTCGACGTCGTGCGTCTTCGTCAGCGTCATCGACTGCACGACGACAGGCGCACCGCCGCCGATCGTCACGCCACCGACCCTGATCCGCCTCGTACTCGCCATCCCCGACGAGTCTAGCCGCCTCCGAGCCGCCCCACGTCGTTCGAGATCCCGACCACGAAGAGGAACAGGACGAGCGCGATCCCGATCACCGAGACGCGCTCGTAGACCTCGCGGGCGACGGCACGGCCGCGGATGCCCTCGACGATCGAAAACGCGATGTGGCCGCCGTCGAGCGGTAGCAGCGGGAGCATGTTCATCAGCGCCAGCGAGAGGCTGATCAGCCCGAGCACCCAGAGGTAGTCCTCGATGCCGTTCTGCGAACTGCGCGCGAGCGTCTGCGAGATCCCGACCGGGCTGGAGATGTCCTTGCGGCCCTCACCGTGCGCGAGCCGCCCGAGCGACTTGCCGATCTCCTTCGTGACGATGCCGGTCAGCTTCACCGACTGCCAGGCCGATTCCGCGACCCCGAGCTTCTCGCCCTGGAGGACGAAGCCGAGCCGGTAGGCACCGTCGATCACCTGCGGCTGGACGGGTGGGAGGGTGACGAAGCGCGGCCCGCGCTGCACCATCACGGTCACCGGCTCTCCCTTCGAGCTCGAGATCGTGGCCGAGATGTCGCGCGGCCCAACGCGGGCCCCGTTGATCGTGACGATCTCGTCGCCCGGCTTCAGGCCGATGGCAGCGGCGGGCTTCCCGGGCAGTACGCTCCCGACCGTGTTCGTCGCCTTGCCGCCGCCGACGAGGAACAGAATCGAGAAGAGCGCGACCGCGAGCAGGAAGTTCGTCGCCGGGCCGGCCAGAATCACGAAGATCCTGCGCCACGTGTCCTGGCGCCAGTACGCCTGCGGCGACAGCCCGTCGAGGATCTCCTCGATGCCGCGGGAGAAGCCGTCGGGCGGAGGATCCCCACCCAGACGCATGAGCTCCTCGAGCGCCGCGTCCGCGGCCGCGTCATCGCCCGCGTCCAGGGCTCGCTTGAGCCGCTGGAGCGGCGCGGCCAGCTCGGGGTGCTGCTGGAGCGCGCGGCCGAAGTGCACGTCGACGTCGGACGGCGCCGGCCGGTGCATCCCCGGGATCTTCACGTAGCCGCCGAGCGGGATCGCCCCGATCCCGTACTCGATGCCGTTCCTGTTCACCTTGGCGGCCGCCGGTGGGAAGCCGAGGTAGAAGCGACGTGGTCGCATCCCGACCGAAATCGCCGCGAAGAAGTGGCCGGCTTCGTGGATCAGGATCAGGAAGGCGAGCCCGACGATCGCGACGAAGACGCTCATGCGATCACCTTCAGACGGCCGCCGGCGAGCCGCCTTGCGTCTGCGTCTGCTTGGATCAGGTCGTCGAGATCGCCCGCCGCTCTGCCGTCCACCGCCGCGAGTGTCTCCTCGACCGCGTCAGCGATGCCGAGGAACGGCAGCCGGCCGTCGAGGAACGCGGCGACGCCGATCTCGTTCGCGGCGTTGTAAGCGCACGGGTACGTCCCCCCGCGCTCACCGGCCTCGCGGGCAAGCCGCAGGAGGGGAAACGTGTCCAGGTCGGGCGCCTCGAACTCGAGCGTGAGGCCGGAGGTGAGGTCGAGCGGCGGCACCGGCGTCGCCGACCGATCGGGATAGGTGAGCGCGTATGAGATCGGCACCCGCATGTCGGGGTACCCGAGGTGAGCGAGCGCGGCACCGTCCCGGAACCGGACGAGCGCGTGGACGACAGAGGTCGGATGGACGATCACCTCGATCTGGTCGTACGGCAGTCCGAACAGGAAGTGCGCCTCGATCAGCTCGAGCCCCTTGTTCGCAAGCGTCGCCGAGTCGATCGTGATCTTGGGCCCCATGCTCCACGTCGGGTGGGCCAGCGCTTCCGCAGCCGTAACGTCGGCGAGCTCGTCGCGCGTGCGCCCGCGGAACGGCCCGCCGGAGGCGGTCAGCACGAGGGAGTCGATGCTCTCCGGTGCCCAGCCCTCCTGAAGCTGGAAGGCGGCGCTGTGCTCGCTGTCGACCGGCAGCAACCGCCCTCCTCCCCGCTTCCGCGCCGCGAGCGCAAGCTCGCCGGCGGCGACCAGGCTCTCCTTGTTCGCCAGGGCGAGATCGACTCCGCGCTCGAGCGCCCATAAGGTGACCGGGAGACCCGCGAAGCCGACGACGGCGTTGAGCACGACGTCGGGCTCCGCCCGCTCGAGGAGCTGGGTCAGATCGCCTCCCACCTGGGTGAGCGGCGCCAGGCCGTCAACCGGCGTCGAGCCGGACGCAGCCGCGACGAGCTCCAGCTCGCGATGCGCCTCGACGATCTCGACCGCCTGCCGCCCGATCGAGCCCGTTGCGCCGATGAGGGCGACCTTTCTGCTCACCGAAACAGTATGACCGCGACCACCTCAGTCACTCTTCCGTCACTTCGCAGAACCCCTGCGAGCGGATTTCGCCTAGACCTTCCCGAAGGCGAGCACGACGTAGAAGCCGGCGACGGTGGCAAAGAGCTGCGCGTCGATCCGGTCGAGGACGCCGCCGTGCCCGGCGAGCAGCCGGCCGCTGTCCTTCACGCCCATGTCCCGCTTCAGCAGCGACTCGAAGAGGTCGCCGAGCGGCGCGGCCGCCGCGAGCGCGAGGCCGAGCAGGAGGGCCTGCCCGATCGAGAGAAACTCGTCGCGGTCCTGGTAGAGAGCGATGAAGGTGGCGAAGATCGTCGCCGCCGTTCCGCCGACGA
>JBKOVQ010000140.1:0-4319 GCA_046723985.1 Actinomycetota bacterium
GGTCGCTCTGATCCAGCGGCGGCCCGCCTGGGCGGCGCTCGCGTCGACGGCTGTTCTGCTCGTGCTCGCAGCGCCGGCGCTCGGGCTGCGGCTCGGTGCGAGCGACTCGGCCAACGATCCAGCGGGCCAGACGACCCGCAAAGCGTACGACCTACTCGCCGCCGGCTTCGGCAGCGGCTTCAACGGGCCGCTCCAGCTCGCCGTCCAGCTGCCCGACACCGGCGGCGAGTCCAGCCTCGGGCGGCTCACCGCCGCGCTTCGGCAGACGCCCGGGGTCGCCTCCGTCGCCGCCCCGAAGTTCAACCCGGCCCGCGACACCGCGTCGATTGCCGTCTACCCGACCACATCCCCACAGAGCGAGCAGACGACGAGCCTCGTCAAGCGGCTCCGGAGCGACGTTCTGCCGCCGCTCGCGAAGGCGACGGGGGCGACCGTCTACGTCGGCGGCGCGACCGCGATCCAGGTCGACTTCGCCCACGTCCTCTCCGGCAAGCTGCCGCTCTTCATCGGCCTCGTCGTGTTGCTCTCGGCCCTGCTCCTGCTCGTCGTGTTCCGCTCCCTGCTGATCCCGTTGCAGGCGGCGGCGATGAACCTGCTCTCGATCGTTGCCGCCCTCGGCGTCGTCCAGGCGATCTTCCAGCGTGGCTGGCTCGGCGGTTTGATCGGGGTCGAGCCCGGGCCGATCGAAGCCTTCATTCCCGTGATGGTCTTCGCGATCGTGTTCGGACTCTCGATGGACTACGAGGTGTTCCTCGTCTCGCGCATCCACGAGGAGTGGCAACATCGCGGGGACGCGAGTGCGGCCGTGCGCGAGGGACTCATCCGCACCGGCCGCGTCATCACCGCTGCCGCCGCGGTGATGGTCGCGGTGTTCGCCTCCTTTGCGATGGGCGACGATCGGGTGCTGAAGCTCTTCGGGGTGACGATGGCAACCGCCGTCTTCCTCGACGCGATCGTCATCCGCAGCATCCTCCTGCCCGCGGTGCTCGAGCTGTTCGGCAGGCGCACCTGGGCCTTTCCAGGCTCGTTCGACCGTCGGCTCCCACGGCTGGCGATCGAGCCGAGCGCGGAGCCGACACCCGCGCTCGACGAGGCTGCGTGATGGCCTCGCTTCCCGGGCAGCGGGAGGTCGACCGCCTGCTCGAGCGGATTCGCACCCGGGTCAGCGAGCTGCGCCGACTCGAGGAGGGCGGCTCCTGCGAGCCCGGACGCAGCGACCACCAGCCTGGGCGGGCGGTCGAGCTGTGAGGCGTCCAGCACCATGGCCGGATTAGTCCCTTACGGGACGGCGAGCACCCGGCTCGCTTAGCCAGAGTTGGAGAGCGGCCGGCCGCAGCGCTCGCAGGAGCTCTGATCGCTAGCCGGCTTGGGTAACACCGTGCTCTGCGAGGTACCGAGCGAGTTGACGCTTCAGCTTTTCCAGACGACTCCGGTCCCGGATTCTGAGCGTCACGTCTTTAACGCTTGCGTGCTTGAGCTTGGGATTCGAGCCCACGTGCCACATCGACTCGACCAGCGTTCCGTCGTCTAGTACGGCGAGACCCAGGATCTCACCTGGAACGATCCAGCCTTCGCGCACCGTGGCAGACACGACCTTTTCCTTGGGTGACGAAAACATCCAGTCGATGCCCTTCCACTTCACCCGCACGTCGAACTCGATTCTCTGAAGCGGGATCGCAGCCGCTCGCGCTCGGCGGGTGAACCCGTCGACGATCGCTCTGACTTCCGCATCCAAGATACCCTGCTCGGCAGTCCCTGCCGCTTCTCGCTTGCGAGCCTCGTCCTCCTCCGCTGACCGGCGCTCCCGATCGGCAGCGACTTCCTTTGCCGCTTCGACTAAGGCGTCAGCGAGGGGGTCGGACTCAGCCATTGCAGGCCAAACTTACTGTCGCACGCCTGCTCGCATCAACCTGCGTACTGGCTCAACCGGCCAGGAGGGTTCTTTGTTGAGCCGGTAAGGACGGAGGGAGGCGAGCCTCGTTAGCCCGCCCCCTTCTGCGCTCGCTCCTTACGAGCGAACTTCACGGCTAATCGCGGTGCTGATGCTAGTCGATCCGCCGATCGCCGTGACCTCGCGGTGGTTGGCCAGGCGATCGGAGATCGTAAGGCGTCAGTCCGACGGTCTGAACGCCAGGAGCTCGGCCCCATGCTCGCGCAGCCAGGCGCGTTGACGGCGCCAGTGCGGGCAGTGCCGCTCGAGCAGCGTCCAGAACGCGCGTGAGTGATTGGGGACCCGCAGGTGGCAAAGCTCGTGGACAACGACGTACTGGACCACCTCGGGCGGCGCCAGCAGAAGCCGCCAGTTGAAGGAGAGCGTGCCTTTCCCAGAGCACGAGCCCCACAGCGTGCGTTGGCCTCCGATACGGATCCGCCGGTAGGAGACGCCCATCCGCCCCGCCTCCTTCTCGGCCAGCTCCGAGACGAGCTGCCGCGCGCGGGTCCGTCCCTCCGCCTCGCTCACCGCGAGCTCATCCAGGCCGAGGCGAGGCAGCTGGCGGCGCCGCTGTGTCTCGATCCACGCCCGTCTGTCGGCAAGAACACCGTCGATCGCTGCTTGGCTCATCCATTGTGGAACGACAAGCCGGACGGGCCGGCCCCACGGGACCTCCAGTCGCCATCGCCGCGCCCGCCGCGAGCGCCGGATCTCGACTCCGTCCATTCGCCGCGAGACTAGCCGCCGATCCGGCCAGGATCGCCCAGAAGACAAAAAGAACACCGAGCCGGTGGCGCCTTCGTCCACCACCCCCACAAGCTTTCCGCCTGGCCTTGCGGCTTCCGCGTACGACCCGCAGGAGAAGCTTCAACCTAGAAGCGCTCCGTGCTCGGTGCGTGACCAACCTATGACAGATGCTGCCCGTGGGCAAGCAGCTGCGGCGACAAAATTGCGCAAAGAGCACAAAGATCAGCCGCCTCCTAAGAGCTAAACGCCCACTTCTTGGCCCCGCGAAGGCTGGTCAGAACGACATTGCCTCTCGCACCACGTCATCGGTGCGGACACGGTCCCACAGGTGCGAGTACGTGTTGAGTGTCTCCCGAATGTATTCGTGGCCCATCAGCTTCGCGAGGGTGACCGGTTCGATCCCCCGCGCGATCATCCGGCTCGCGAACGCGTGGCGCATCTCGTGGATGGTCACCTTCTCGATCCCAGCGCGTGCCACGGCGGGTTCGAAGCCGCGGCGAGTGACGTTCCGGTGGCCGAGAACCAATGGGACGCAGGAGTCTGGCTCAGATTCTGGGTCAGATTTCATCGACGAGCACTGCCTTCTGCTGACATCGGCAGCTGGACGCAATACGCCTGATCAGGATCGTTTCGTCGATCCTCTTGGCGATCGCGGAGGCGACCCGATTACGTACCTGATCCCAGACCGGGAAGCCGGTGTCGTCGATCCACGCCTGCGGGATCGCCAGGATGCAGGCGAGCTCTTCGCTTTCGAGCCGTAACGCGCTCCACTCGATCGTCGTCGCCTTCTTGCGGGCGCCGAGCGCGTTCCACTCGGCGTCCGGCTCGACGAAGACGACCGGGACGCTCTCGATCCCCTCGGGCATCCGCTGCACGTTGCCGAGCCGCATCGCGACGCTCTCCCGCTCGGCCGCGGCGATCAGCTCGGACGCGACGCCGACCGGGATCAGAGCTTCGAAGTCAGTAGCCATCGGTGAAACCCCCTTCGGGTTGCGGAGGTCGGCACCGGGACTCGGCGCGGGTTCTGGTCGAGGACCACCACGAGCCGGGTAGGCGGCACGACGCCGTCGAGGTGTCGGACCTATGCGCGTCCCGCTACCTGGCGGGATTGAGCGGCGAGCTCCCGGCTCGTCCAGGGCCGATCGCCGGGCTCGATCGTTTTCAGGCATGGCTACTGCGCGACCACCGATGGTGACGTTGCCGGAGCATCAGTCCCCGCCGGGAATCAGGCGCGCATCAGGGAGGGGAGGGTCGCCAGGGCGTTCTCGCGCTACGATACGGACGAGGCTCCGCCCTCGCCCAGGGCTCTCCCGCGAAGATTGGCCTCTCCTCTCTTCGACGGGGGAAACTGCGACGCTTGAGCCGGACGGAGCCTCGTGGTTCGCAGCGTTCACGACAGGGATCGTCGGCGGCGATCACGGGAGCATCCAAGTGAAGGGCGCCTCAGGCCTCGACCTCACCGGCGGTCGCGGCAGAGCCCGGAAGCCGAAGCTCGGGCTTCGGCCTCGCGGCGCTCACCGATGAGCGATCGCGCTTGAGCCGTCGGCGCCGCCGAGCTCCTAGTGACCTGAGTCGTTAGTTCGCAGGGACCTGGCGATCGGCCGCGAAGTCGTCGTCTTCGACGGCGACGATAGGAGGC
>JBKOVQ010000266.1:0-3094 GCA_046723985.1 Actinomycetota bacterium
GGGTCGTCGGCCAGGTCGTTGACCAGCTCCATCACCGCCGAGATCGGCGTGTGGAACTGGAGCCGTCGCTCGATGTCGCCTGTGACCCGGTCGATCGCCTGGTGCGCCTTCCGGACGATGGGCCCGTCACCGGGGTCGCCCTCGGGGGCATGCTCGGCGACCTCGTGGACGACGCGCCACAGCCGACGCGTGAAGCGCGAGATCCCCTCGATCCCACTGTCGGTCCACTCCATGTCCTGGTCGGCGGGGCCCATGAAGAGGATGTAGAGGCGTACCGCGTCCGCGCCGTACCGGGCGACGATCTGGTCGGGGCCGGCGACGTTGCCCTTCGACTTCGACATCTTCGAGCCGCCCATGGTCACCCAGCCCTGGTGGAACAGGCGGGCGAACGGCTCGCGAAAGCCGAGCAGCCCCATCTCGTTCATGACCTTCACGAAGAAGCGCGAGTAGAGCAGATGCCCGGTGGCGTGGTCGATCCCACCGATGTAGTGGTCGATCGGGCACCAGTAGTCGATCAACCGGCGGTCGAACGGCGCCTGGTCGTTGCGCGGGTCGACGTAGCGCAGGAAGTACCAGGACGAGTCGACGAACGTGTCCATCGTGTCCGCCTCCCGCTTCGCGGGCCCGCCGCAGCGCGGGCAGGGGACGTTGAGCCACTCGGCGTTGCTGGCGAGCGGCGGCATCCCCTTCGGGCGGTAGTCCTCGACCTCCGGGAGCAGGACGGGCAGCTCGTCGTCGGGGACCGGGACCTGGCCGCAGGCCGGGCAGTGGATGATCGGGATCGGGCAGCCCCAGTAGCGCTGTCGGCCGAAGCTCCAATCGCGCAGGCGGTAGCTGACGGCGGGCGCCCCTCTTCCTTCGTGGCGAAGCTTCTCGACGATCGCGCGCTTCGCCTCGTCCGCCGGCATCCCGTCGAACTCGGCCGAGTTCGTCAGCACGCCGTCCTCGGTGACCACCTCGACCACAGGCAGGTCGAACGTCTCGGCGAACTCGCGGTCGCGCTCGTCGTGCGCGGGGACGGCCATGATCGCGCCGGTGCCGTAGTCCATCAGGACGTAGTCGGCGACCCAGATCGGGATGCGCGTGCCGTTGACCGGGTTGGTCGCGTGGTGGCCGGTGAAGACGCCGGTCTTGGCCTCCTCGGCCGCGCGTTCCTCCGTCTTCTTCTGGGCCGTGTGCCGGACGTAGTCGGAGACCTCGTCGTTCGCGATCCGCTCGACCAGCGGGTGCTCGGGGGCGAGCACGAAGAAGGTCGCGCCGTACAGCGTGTCCGGCCGCGTCGTGAAGACCGGGATGTCGATGTCCAGCTCCTCGACCCGGAAGAGGATCTCAGCGCCCTCGCTCCGGCCGATCCAGTTGCGCTGGATCGTCATCGTGCGCTCCGGCCAGTCCGCGCCCTCGAAGCGCAGCAGCTCGTCCGCGTAGGCGGTGATCTTGAAGAACCACTGCTCGAGGTTCCGCAGCTCGACCGGCGTGCCGCACCGCTCGCACCGCCCGTCGATCACGTACTCGTTCGCGACCACGGTCTGGTCGTGGGGGCACCAGTTCACGGGCGCGGCCTTCCGGTAGGCCAGCCCGCGCTCGAAGAAGCGGATGAAGAGCCACTGCGTCCAGCGGTAGAAGCTCGGCTCGTGCGCGCCGACCTCGCGGTCCCAGTCGATCACCCAGCCCAGGCGCTTCATCTGGTTCCGGATCTCGGCGATGTTCTGCTCGACGATCTCCCGTGGGTGACCGCCCTCACGGATCGCGGCGTTTTCGGCCGGCAGGCCGAACGAGTCCCACCCCATCGGCCGCAGCACGGTCAGCCCGTGGCGGCGGTGGAAATGGGTGAGGACGTCTCCCATCGTGTAGTTGAGGACGTGTCCCATGTGCAGCGTCCCGGAGGGGTACGGCAGCATCTCGAGCTGGTACCAGTGGTTCGGGGGCTCCTCGCCGGGGGCGGGGTCCGGCGTGTGGAAGCTGCGCTCCTCTTCCCAGACGCGCTGCCACTTCGCCTCGATCTCGTGTGGGTTGTAGGTGTTCATGTCTCCGGAAATGAAAAGGCCTCTCGGGAGAGAGGCCGTGGGAAGCCGGTCGCGGCGCCGGCCGCGCTCGCTTCCTGGACTATGCGAGCAGCTTGCTCACAGCGAGAATCGTAACACCGGTGCTCGAGCTCTTTCCCGATACGGCGGAGATCCGTGACGGCGTGCTGCACGTCGGCGGCTGCTCGGCGGTCGACCTCGCCGAGGAGCACGGCACGCCGCTCGTCGTCTACTGCGAGGCGACCGTGCGCGCGGCCGCGGGGGCGTGGCGGACCGGTGCGGCGGACGCAGTGATCGTCTACGGGACGAAGGCATTCCCGAACGTGCCGATCATGCGCCTGCTGGCCGAGGAGGGGATCGGCGCGGACGTGTCTACGCTCGGCGAGCTGCGATTTGCGCAGGCGGCGAACGTGTCTCCGTCAACGCTCGTCGTCCACGGGAACAACAAGTCCGACGAGGAGCTCCGTGCCGCGGCCGACGCGGACGCCTGGCTCGTGGTGATGGACGAGCCGGGTGAGGTCGAGCGGTGCGTCGAGCAAGGCGTCCGACGCGTCCTGCTGCGCATCACGCCCGGGATCGAGGCCGACACCCACGCCAAGATCACCACGGGCCACGTCGGGTCGAAGTTCGGCGTCTCGTTCGACGACGCCACCGAGGTGATCGGCCGAGCCCGCGAGGCCGGGCTGGAGATGCTCGGACTGCACGTCCACCTCGGCTCGCAGGTGGTCGACGACGCGCCCGCGCACGCGGCGGTCGAGCAGCTGGCGGACTTCTGCACCGCGACCGAGCGGACGCTCGGATGGACGCCGGGGATCGTGAACCTCGGCGGCGGCCTCGGCATCCGCTACACGCTCGACGATCCGGAGCCGCCGAGCCCCGAGGGCTACGCGTCGGGCCTGGTCACGCGGCTGGGAGCGGCCTGGGCGGAGCGGGGCCTGCCCCCTCCGCGGGTGATCTTCGAGCCGGGGCGGTCGCTCGTCGGCCGGGCCGGTATCACCCTGTACCGGGTCGGGGTGGTGAAGCGCTCGGGCCCGACCACCTGGGTGGCGGTCGACGGAGGCATGAGCGACAAC
>JBKOVQ010000048.1:0-3847 GCA_046723985.1 Actinomycetota bacterium
CACGTCGACTTCACGTACGAAGTGTCGCGCTCGCTCCAGGCCTGCGAGGGAGCGCTGCTCGTCGTCGACGCCGCGCAAGGGATCGAGGCGCAGACGGTCGCGAACGCGTACCTCGCGATCGAGAACGACCTCGAGATCGTCCCGGTGCTGAACAAGATCGACCTGCCGCAGGCCGATCCCGAGGGCGCCGCAGTCGCGGTGTCCGGCCTCGTCGGCGACACGCCCGACCGCGTGCTCCGCATCTCCGCGAAGACCGGCGAGGGGGCGGGGGACGTGCTCGACGCGATCGTCGAGCGGATTCCGGCGCCGGCCGGCGATCCCACCGCTCCGCCGCGCGCCCTGATCTTCGACTCGTCGTACGACCAGTACCGCGGTGTGGTTGCGTTCGTGCGCGTCGTCGACGGGAGCTTCCGGCAGCGCGAGGCTCTCCGGGCGATGGCGCTCGGCACCGAGTTCGACGCCGAGGAGCTGGGGTTCCTGTCACCGACGATGACGCCGGTCGGCGAGCTCTCTGCGGGCGAGGTCGGCTACGTCATCACCGGGCTGAAGGACGTCTCGCGGCTCCGCGTCGGCGACACGCTGACCGCGAAGGCGCGGCCGGCCGCCGGGCCGTTGCCGGGCTACAAGGACGTGAAGCCGATGGTCTTCGCCGGCCTGTTCCCGACCGACTCCGACCAGTACCCGGAGCTCCGCGACGCGCTCGAGAAGCTGAAGCTGAACGACGCCTCGCTCTTCTACGAGCCGGAGAGCTCGCAGGCGCTCGGTTTCGGGTTCCGCTGCGGCTTTCTCGGCCTGCTGCACATGGAGATCGTCCGCGAACGGCTCGAGCGCGAGTTCGATCTCGATCTTCTGGTCACCGCGCCGAACGTCGCCTACCGCGTCCTATCCAAGGCGGGCGACGAGGTCGAAGTGCACAACCCCGCCGAGATGCCTCGCGAGGTCGAAGAGGTCGAGGAGCCGTATGTGAAGGCTTCGATCATCGTCCCGAAGGACGGGGTCGGCGCAGTTATGGAGTTGAACAACGAGCGCCGTGGTCGCTTCGATCACATGGAGTACCTGTCCGAGGACCGGGTGCTGCTCTCGTACGACCTGCCGCTCGGCGAGATCGTCCTCGACTACTACGACCAGCTGAAGTCGCGCACACGCGGGTACGCGAGCTTCGACTACGACTTCGCAGGGTTCCGGCCCGGTGACCTCGCGCGGGTGGACATCCTCATCGCGGGTGAGCCGGTGGACGCGCTGTCTCTGATCGTCCACCGCGACGGCGCATACGCGCGCGGGCGGGCGCTGGTCGAGCGGTTACGTGAGGAGATTCCACGGCAGTTCTTCGACGTGCCGGTCCAGGCGGCGATCGGCTCGCGCGTGATCGCCCGGGAAACGATCAAGGCCAAGCGCAAGGACGTGCTCGCCAAGTGCTACGGCGGCGACATCTCGCGAAAGCGCAAGCTCCTGGAGCAGCAGAAGAAAGGCAAGAAGCGGATGAAGCAGGTCGGCTCGGTCGAGGTGCCGCAGGAGGCTTTTCTGGCGGTGCTCAACCTCGACCAGGAGAAGAGATAAGGGCATGGCGCTGGAGATGCGAGGCGCGTGCGAGCGGTGCGGGACGGCGCTGGCACCGGACGGGCCGGCGACGATCTGCTCGTACGAGTGCACGTTCTGTGCCCAGTGCGCGGCGGAGATGGAGCACGTCTGCCCGAACTGCGGCGGCGAGCTGGTGCCGCGCCCGCGGAGGGGCGCGCGGTGAGGAGCGTCCGGTACCTCTATCTCCACGTGCCGTTCTGCGCGCATCGCTGTGGGTACTGCGACTTCGTCACCGCCGTGCGTCGGGTCGGCCAGCACGGGGCATACGTCGACGCGCTGCTCACGGAACTCGAACTGGAGCGCGAGGCGCTCGCACCCCGGGTCGAGACGATCTTCCTCGGCGGTGGGACGCCCACTTTCACCGAGCCGTCCGCGTTCGAGCGGCTGCTCGCTGCTCTTCCAGACGCTGACGAGGTGACGGTCGAGGCGAATCCGGAGACGGTGACGCCGGCGCTGGCCCGGCTTCTGTCACGGAACCGTGTCAACCGAGTGTCTCTTGGCGCTCAGAGCTTTCAACCCTCGCTTCTGAGGACGCTGGAGCGCCACGCGCAGCCCGAGGACGTCAGACGCGCCGTGTACGTTCTGCGTGATGCCGGATTTGCAAACATCTCGCTCGACCTCATCTACGGGATCCCCGGCCAGAGCGCCACCGACCTCGACTCCGACCTCGCCGAGGCGCTCGCGCTCGAGCCGGAGCACGTGTCCTGCTACGAGCTGGAGGCGAGGCCGGGCACCCGTTTCACCCACGCACACGGGGCCGAACTCGAGCGTCAGGCCGAGTCGATGGAGTCCTACTTCGAGCAAGTGGTTGCCACGCTGACCGGGGCCGGCTACCGCTGGTACGAGACGGCGAACTTCTGCCGCGAGCCGAGTCGTGCCGGCGGCCGAGACCTCCGGGCACGGCACAACCTCGCCTACTGGCTCGGACGCGACTACCTCGGGCTCGGGATCGGCGCGGTCTCGACAATCGACGGCATTCGCCGGCGCAACGCGCCGCGCCTGGGTCCGTACATCGCGGCGCTGGCGGCCGAGCGCGCACCACCCCGTGAGCTCGAGCCGCTCGACCGCGACACCCGGGATCGTGAACGCGTGATGCTCGGGCTCAGGCTCGACGAGCCGCTGCCGCTGGCAGGCCTGCAGGATGCACTCGACGACGAGGCGATCGCCCGGCTCGAACGGTTCGGGTTGGCCGCGCGTGGGGGTGCGGACGGGGAGGAAACCCTGACGCTCACCGAGCGGGGACGGTTCCTCGGCGGCGGTGTCACCGCCGAGGTGCTCGCGTAGCATTTCCCCTGCACGCTCGATGATCTCCACGAATCCCGAACTCACCCGTCGTCAGCGCGAGATCCTGATCCAGGTCGTCGAGGAGTACGCCGCGACCGGCCAGCCGGTCGGGTCGAAGCACCTCGTCGAGCGCACGGGGATGCAGGTCTCGTCGGCGACCGTCCGAAACGAGCTCGCCGAACTCGAGCGGTTCGGGCTGCTCACCCACCCGCACACGTCGGCGGGCCGCGTCCCGACCGACCGGGGCTACCGCTACTACGTCGACCGGCTGCTCGAACGGCCGGCGCTGCGACCGGCGACCTTCCCGCTCGACCTGACCGAGGCGCGCAACGAGGTCGAGTCGGCGCTCCAGGCAACCACGGAGATGCTCTCCCAGGTGACGCGGTTGATCGCGCTGGTCTCGGCGCCGCCGTTCCAGACCGCGACGGTTCGGCACGTCGAAGTGCTGCTCCTCCAGCCGCAGGTGGCAATGGTGGTCGTGATCACCTCGAGCGGCGGCGTCACGAAGCGGGTGTACGCGTTCGACACGCCGGTCGACCCCGGCCTCGTGCACTGGGCGGGCCAGTACCTGATGGATCAGGTCGTCGGGCTCTCGCTTGGGAGCGGGCAGCTGCCGCGGCGGCTCGAGGACCCGACCCTCCCACGGGCCGAGTCGGCGTTCCTCCAGGTGGTGGAGTCCGCGTTCACCGACGCCGAGGACGACGAGCAGCGCGTCTATGTCGGCGGAGCCGCCGGCTTGCTGGACGAGGTGCGTGACGACGAGCTCGGCTCGTACCGCTCGCTGATCGAGCTGCTCGAGCGGCGCCGGGCGCTGCTCGACATGCTCGCCGAGGCGCTCGATCCACGCCGGCCCTTCGTCCGGGTCGGCGACGAGCTCGCCAACCCGGGCCTCCGCGACCTGGCGCTCGTCGGTGCCGCATACGGAATCGCCAACCGGACGCTGGGCGCGGTCAGCCTGATCGGCCCCTCGCGCATGGACTACGAG
>JBKOVQ010000070.1:0-8060 GCA_046723985.1 Actinomycetota bacterium
CAACCCCGTCGCTCCGATCCCGGTCGGAATGGCTTTTCGCAAGGGTGACCCGCTGATCCCGAAGGTGCGGAAGGCCGTCGCCTCGATGTACGCCGACGGGACGATGCTGCGGATCCTGAACAAGTGGAAGATGGGCGGCACCGCCCTGAAGAAGTAGAGGCACATGGTCGGAGCGGTCGACTGGGGGATCATCTGGGGCCGGATCTTCCATCCGGATGCGGTCTTCGCCCGGGCGCTCTGGGCGACGGTCTACATCTCGGTCCTCGCACAGATCCTCGGCGTGATCCTCGGCCTGATCGCGGCGCTGATGCGGATGTCGCGCTTCTCGATCCTCCGATTCTTGTCGGGGGCGTACGTGCTCGTGTTGCGCGGGACGCCCGTGATCGTCCAGATCTTCTTCGTCTACTTCGGCACCAACCTGCTCTTCGGCTTCACGCTGATCCGCCCTGCGGATCTCGGCCTGTTCACGCTCAACGACGCGGTGATCGCCGGCATCCTGGCGCTCGGCATCAACGAGGGCGCCTATATGCGGGAGATCATCCGCGCGGGAATCGACGCCGTCGACAAGGGACAGTTGGAGGCGGCACGATCACTCGGCATGACCTTCCGGCTCGCGATGCGCCGCATCGTGCTGCCGCAGGCGGCCCGGGTGATCGTGCCGCCCCTCGGTAACGAGTTCAACAACATGATGAAGACCAGCTCACTGCTCTTCTTCATCGGCGTCTACGAGCTCTTCGCAGATGCCGACGTCCACTACTCGACCACGTTCAAGCCGGTCGAGTACTTCCTGGCGGTCGCGTTCTGGTACCTCGTGCTGACCACCGCCTGGAGCCTGGTGCAGGCGCAGATCGAACGTCGCCTGGCGGTCAGCGAGCGCGGCGACGAGCTGACGTTCCGCGAGCGGTTCGGCGAAGTCCTTTCGCCGCTTCACGCATGGGCGACGCGCAGTCGGTAATCGCCGTGGACCGCAGTGGCGCTGCCGCGCCCGAAGCGCTCGTCCTGCACGCGGAGGACGTCCACAAGAGCTTCGGCCGCCTCCATGTGCTGAACGGGATCTCGCTCGACGTTCGCCGGGCGGAGACGGTCTGCGTCATCGGCCCGTCCGGCTCCGGCAAGTCGACGTTCCTCCGCTGCATCAACCACCTCGAGAATATCGACGCCGGCCGCATCGAGGTGAACGGACAGCTGATCGGCTACCGCCAGCGGAACGGCAAGCTGGTCGAGGACTCGGAGAAGAGCATCGCCCGCCAGCGCACGCAGATCGGCATGGTCTTCCAGCGCTTCAACCTGTTCCCGCACAAGACCGCGCTCGAGAACGTGATCGAGGCGCCGGTGCACGTGCTGCGCGTGCCGAAAGCCCAGGCGATCGCCGAGGGGGAGGCGCTGCTGGCCCGGGTCGGCCTCGCGGACAAGCGCGACGCGTATCCGGGCAAGCTCTCGGGCGGCCAGCAGCAGCGCGTCGCGATCGCGCGGGCGCTCGCGATGAAGCCGGCGCTGATCCTCTTCGACGAGGCGACCAGCGCCCTCGACCCGGAGGTGATCGGCGAGGTGCTCGCGGTGATGGAGGAGCTCGCCCGCGGCGGGATGACGATGATCGTCGTCACCCACGAGATGGGCTTCGCCCGCCAAGCCGCCGACCGGGTGGTGATGTTGGACGAGGGCCGCATCATCGAGGGGGGCCCGCCCGACCACTTCTTCGCCGCGCCCGAGCAGGAGCGCACGAAGGCCTTCCTCTCCAAGATCCTCTAGAGGTCGCTACCTTCTCGGGATGCAGCGCCGGGGCAGACTCGTGGCTCTCGTCGCCGCCGTCGTGGTCGTCGGCGCGCCGGCCGCGGTAGTCCTGCTGCGCGGCTCGTCGTCGGCCGCGGCGCCTCGCGCCGCGCCCACCTGGAAGGTCGTCGCGCCAGTGTTCGCCGCAAAGTGCGCCGGCTGCCACACCGTCGGCGGAATCGCTCCGTTCCCGCTCACCTCAGCGAGCTCGGCCAAGGCGCACGCGAAAGAGATCCTGATGATGACGCAGCTCGGCCAGATGCCGCCCTGGCCGCCCGGTCCGGACTCGCCCGCGTACGTCGGCTCCAACCGGCGTATCCTGACCGCGGAGGAGAAGGACCTGGTCGCGCGCTGGGTGCGCGGCGGCGCGCGCGTAGGCGCCGGCGGGTCGATCTCGCCCGTTCGGACGGGCTCTTCGGCTCCTGGGCGGGAGCTCACGCTCGCCCCGTCGCGGGCGTATCTCCCCCACGCCGACGTCGGCGGCCTTGACGACTACCACTGCTTCGTCCTCGAGCCGCACCTGAAGCAGAACGTGTACGTGACCTCGGCGCTGATCGAGCCCGACCGGGCGGACATCGTCCACCACGTGATCCTGTTCGAGGCAGCCGGCGCGAACGCTGCCGAGGCGCGGCGCCTGAACGCCGCGTCGGGCGGTCGCGGCTGGACCTGCTTCGGCGGCCCGGGCCTCACCGAGACACATCCCGGTGTCGGCGCCGCGACGAGCGACCGGCTCGGGGCGCCCGAGTGGCTCGGCGCCTGGGTCCCCGGCCACACCACGAACGACACGCCGAAGGGCACCGGTGTCCTCCTCCACGCCGGCGCCGCGATCGTGCTCCAGGTCCACTACAACCTCATCCACCGGGCGCGCCCCGACCGGTCGCGTGCGGTTCTCCGCGTCGTCCCCGCAGCCGGGTCGAAGCTGACTCCGCTGACCACCGTGCTCGTGCCCGCCCCGGTCGAGCTGCCCTGCCCGAACGGCGTGCGATCGGGGCTCTGCTCGCGCGGCCGGGCGCTCGCCGACGAGGCGCGGAAGTACGGCCCGGAGGCGGCCTGGATCCCGACCGGTCTGCTCTACATCTGCCGCAAGTCCCTCGCCGACTACCCGCAGGACGTCGGCGACGCCCACGCGATCCGGACGTCCTGCGACCGGAACGTCACGAGGCCGCTCCGCATCTACGGCGTCGCCGGCCACATGCACCTCCGCGGCATCGACATCAGCGTGGAGCTGAACCCGGGCACGCCGCGCGCGCAGATGCTCCTGCATATCCCGCACTGGCACTTCCACTGGCAAGACGCGTACTACCTGCGGAAGCCGATCGACGCCTCCCCGGGCGACACGATCCGCGTCACCTGCCGCTACGACAACTCAGCCCAGGCCCAACCGGTCGTGAAGGGCAAGCAGCTCGCGCCCCGGTATGTGCTGTGGGGCGAGGGAACGACCGACGAGATGTGCCTCGGGCTACTGCAGGTCGCGACGCGGTAGACGCTAGGCGGCCCTGGGCATCGCCTCGGCGAGCGAGCCGAACGGCGTTTGCGAACTCCGCGCCCAGCTCTCGATCGAGCCGACTGCGAGCCGGCACGCGGTCGGCGTCCATCATGCGCTGCAGCGTGCCCAGGTCGTGGAGGAGACGAAGATCACCCGGCACCAGGTCGGCGACGAGCGTCATCGGGTCATTCATGTGACTCCCTTGGTCGGCCTGCCGCAGCCGTCGACCTCGGAGTACGAGTTCGAGTGCGGGAACTCCTCTGCCGCTAAAGGGGGATCTGCAGGCAGCCGCCTCGCCACAAGCAAGATGGCCGAGGTAGCCGGCTCGGCCGGTTCCGGTTCGAGTGCAGTGCGCTCCATCCCCAATTTCTTGCCTGGATCCGGCCGGCCCTTATTCTCTGCTCGCCCTCGGTTCGTACCCGCCGGACACTCGAGGCGATCGAGCCGTCGCTGGGCAGGACCTGCATCGTCGAGTTCGTGCCGGCGCTCTACGCCGCCTCGCGCCTGGAGCTGCTTCGACAGCTCCAGGCTCTGCCCGACTCTGTCGCGTCGGTCATGCTCATCGGGCACAACCCTGGCCTCCAGGAGCTCGCGCTCGCGTCGCGCGGCGCCGTTCCGAGACTCCAGGAAAAGCTCCCGACCGGCGCCCTTGCCACGCTCGTCGCCGATTGTCAGAGCTGGACGGCGCTGAAACCCGATGGCGCAGAGCTCGTCGACTACGTCGTCCCCAGAGATTTCGGCTGACGTCGACCTGAAGGGGCAAACGTGCGGATCTACTGAGCCGCGCCCAACGCCAGGCCGAATCCGGTGCCGTGCACGTGCGCGAGATCGCATTCCTCTTCGGTGAAATCGGCCTTGGTCGCCACGCCGGCTCCTTTTCGTCTCGGTCCCGGATGTCCCATTCTCGCAGCCGCGTCCTTACCATGGTCAGCATGAGTTCGAACCTGCACTATCGAGCTCCCGACTGGTTCACCCGCAACGTCTTCAACCGCATCGTCGCTGCCCTCACCAGCGTCGGTATTAGCTTCTGGGGCTCGCGGATCCTCGAAGTCCGCGGCCGCAAGACCGGCGTGCCGCGCCGCACGCCCGTCAACCTGCTCAGCCTCGGCGGTGTCCGATACCTCGTTGCTCCTCGCGGCCATACGCAGTGGGTTCGGAACCTGCGCACTGCAGGCGAGGGCGACCTCCTGGTCGGCAGGCGCCGCGAGCACTTTCACGCCACCGAAATCGCGGACACCGACAAGGAGGAGATCCTCCGCGCGTACCTCCGCCGGTGGAAGTGGGAGGTTGGACAGTTCTTCTCGGGGGTCGGACCCGACGGCTCCAGCGCCGAGTTCGAGCGCATAGCGCCCGACCATCCGATCTTCCGAATCGACGGATGACCCGTCGAATTCGACAACTCGTGCCGGCGACATCTCGAGCCTCCTTCCGCCGTTGCAGGCAACTGCCGACCTCACTGTCCCGCCCGGACAGCTGCACATCACGACGAAAGAAGGTGAGGCCCACCCGCGCGGGCGGGCCTCACCAGGGACGCTGCTAGGCCGTCGGCTGGCCGGAGCCGGGCTGCCCGGCGGGCGCGGGCATTCCGGTCTCCTCGCTGACGACCTTGAACTGCTTGTCGACGTACACCGTCACGAGCGTGCCGTCCGAGCGGACCATGTGCACCTCGTAGGCGGCATGGCCGTCCGCGTCGGTCTCGACACGGCTGACCGTCGCGCCGGGCTCCTTCGCCTCGGCGGCCGCCTGCACCTTGCTCTTCGTGTCGCCGGTCAGCAGCGTCTCGTCTGAGCGCTGCTGGCCCCAGCCCTGCGGCTGGGGTGCCGGCTGCTGGGCCGCAGCAGCCGCGGTCGGGAAGATCCCCGAGCTCGACGACGAGCTCGAGCCCGAAGCCGCGCTGGCGATCCCGTAGCTCCCGGCGGCGACGCCGAGCGCGATCGCTCCGGCGGCGACGACCCGCATCGTGCGGTGTTGCTTCCAGTCCATCGGCGGACTCCTTTCGGTCGATTTACGCCCGATCCGGACGCACTCCGACTGTCGTTGCCGAAGCTGAACACCACCTTTGGACAAGCTGAGAGCTCCATAGGAGTGATCAGCCGGCTCGAGCGCGCATCGGCGCCTTCCGATCACCAAGGCATGTTCCTGAGCAGGATCCTCGTCCTTCTCATGGCGATGGCCACCGTCGGGTCGGCGGGTGTCCTCTGGGCCAAGCCGCCCACCAAGTCCCAGTCGATGACCACCACCCAGACGACCACAGCGCCCGCCCCGCCGGCGAACGCGAAGGCCTACGGGCGCTACTGCCAGAACCAGAGCAAGCGCCAAGTCCCGGGGCAGAAGGGCACGCCGTTCAGCCAGTGCGTGACCGCGATGGCCAAGGCCGCCCACGGTCAGTCGCCCGTCGCCGCCTGCGCGTTGCTCAGCAAGAAGCACGTCGCCGCCGAAAAGGGAACGCCCTTCAGCCGATGCGTTGCCGGGGCCGCGCAGCTGAAGCGCGACCAGCAGAAGCAGCACGCGTAGCCGCAGTCCGGAGGCAGGGGACAGGCTAAAGCCTGTCCCTTCGGAGACGGACCGCGACGCGGCTTCCCTCTTTGGGGACAATCCCCTGCGCGGACATCCCTGGGCGTTCGCGCGCTGGAGGTTCGACTGCGGCCTGGACGGTCGGCTCGCGCGAGTACGAGCCGAAGTTCGAACTCACCGGCGGAACGATCGTCAAGGTGGTCTGAGACATCGCCGACGACGCGTACATCGACGGCGAGCGCCACTTCGCCGCGACGATGGCCCGCGACTTAGCTGTCTTTTGACGTCGACCGAACGACGCAGCGGAAGCCGATGTGTGCGGTCGAGGTATCGACGGTCTCGCCCTGGCGGGCGGCGGGGCGGTAGCGCAGGCAGTAGTTCGGCGCGCAGAGATGCGAGCCGCCCTTGATCACGCGCCGAGGGAAACGCTCCTCGGGCGAGTGCGGGATCTGAGGGGCACAGCACGGTGGGCGCGAGGTTCCGTCCAAGACGGCGAAGAGGTCGTCGGTCCACTCCCAGACGTTCCCGGCCATGTCGTAGAGGCCGTAGCCGTTCGGCGGGAACGACTCGACCGGCGACGTGCCCTCGTAGCGGTCGAGCAGGAGGTTCTGCCACGGGAACTCGCCCTGCCAGGTGTTCGTCATCATCCGGCCCTTCGGTGCGGGGTCGTCGCCCCAGGTGAAGATCGCACCGTCCAGGCCGCCGCGCGCCGCGTACTCCCACTCCGCCTCTGTCGGCAGCGATTTCCCGGCCCACTCGGCGTACGCGGTCGCGTCGGCGTGCGTCACGTGCGTGACCGGGTGACGCTCCCGTCCGCCGACGTTGCTCTCCGGCCCTTCCGGGTGGCGCCATTCGGCGCCCGGGACCCAGTGCCACCAGTTTGTGTAGTCGCGCAGGTCGACCGGGCCTTGCGTCTTCCGGAACACGAGCGAGCCGGGTACGAGCAGCTCGGGATCGGCGTCGAGGTAGTCGGCTGCCTCGGGCGCCTGCTCGGCCCACGTTAAGTGGCCGGTCGCCTTCGCGAACCGGCGGAACTCGGCCACCGTCACCGGGTGGCGGTCGATCCAGAAGCCGTCGACGGACACCTCCCGGACCGGCGCCTCCTCCGGGTAGAAGCGTTCGGAGCCCATCCGGAAGGTGCCGGCGGAAAGCTCGACCATTTCCTTCACGTTCACTTCGCGGGCGACGTCGGTCACGTCGAGCAGCCGGAGATCGCGTTTTCGCCCACGTTCCCTCCTGTTTCCCGGACGGCGCCCTAGAGGGCAGAAACGAGAACCATCGTAATGCGTCCCTGACGCTCTCCGGCGGCGAGGACATAGGTGGTCACGAAGTCCTCGAAACCGGCGGCGCTGACGTGGATGTGGATGTGCGGCCCGCGGAACCCCCCGGGCGGGACCGGCCCCTCGAACCGGAACGTGCCGAACCGACCGGTGACGACGGCAGCGCGACCCCTGCGGTCGTAGACGCCGTTCGGGCTCTCCTGCCAGAACTCGACGACCGCGCCTCTGACCGGCCTGCAGCCGGGATAGCCCAGGATGCGGCCGGTCAGGACATGGCCTCGTCCGATGCGAGATCGCCGTGGTGCCGGTGCGCCGCTCGTCTCGAACGGCCCGCCGCCCTGGGAGAGGGTTGGGCGACACGCGGTCGCCGCAGTTGTCGCCTCTCCGGGCGCGGCGAGGCCGGCGAGTGCCGCCAGGGCGGCTGCGAGCAGCAGCGAATGCCTCATGCGGGAATCCTGCACGGTGTTCCACGTTATGGCGGAGACGAACCGCGGCACGACCGACTCAGCTTCGCACGCGGATCCAGGCTGAGATCAGTGCCCTGGCGCCGGCCGCGTAGGGGGCGGTCTCGACGATGGCCCAACCGTGCCAGCCGCCGGGATAGAAGGCGGTGCGCTTGTCCTTTGCCGCCGTACGGCGAAGCAGCGTGAGTGCACTCTTGACCGGGAGGTAGTGGTCGCGACGGGTGCCTACGATCAAGAGCGGCACTTTCAACCGCGGCGCCGAGACGAGCGGGTTTGCGTGCGCGCTTGGGAGGTAGGTCTCACCCGACAGGCTGATCACGCCGTCGATCGGCAGCCGCGGCGCGTACGTCAACGACACCGCTCCTCCGTACGACGCGCCCATCAGGAAGACCCGTTTCGCGCCGTCCGTTCGCGCCCGCGCGACCGTCGCCGCCAGATCACGGTCGTAGGCGCGGGCGGGAACACTGGCCTGGAGCGTGGAGTCGGAGAAGCCGCGCAGGTCGAAGGCGAGGACCCGGAACCCAGCCGCGGTCAGCGACGGGATGT
>JBKOVQ010000260.1:0-2936 GCA_046723985.1 Actinomycetota bacterium
TCCTAGAGGTTTACTTGGATCCAAGAATGTGCAAAATGGGATCCAATATGACGAGATATCACCGGATCGCGCGCTACATTCGCCGTTCTAGGATCCGAAATGACCCCAGTTCGTATCCAAAGCGGTCGGCTGTCCCCACCGCGACGCTCGCCGAGTGCGCCTGCCCCGAGTACTGCGAGCGGGACCACGACAACGAGTGACAGAGGAGTGGCCGGATGAGTGACGGAGGAAACGGGCGCGCGCCCGACCGGTGGGCCGGGATCGAGCGGCCGTATACGCCCGAGGACGTCGAGTACCTCCGCGGTTCGGTCCAGGTCGAGCACACACTCGCCCGCCTGGGTGCGGAACGCCTCTGGTATCTCCTCCACTCCGAGCCGTGCGTGCCCGCACTGGGCGCAATGACCGGCGGCCAGGCCGTGCAGATGGTGAAGGCCGGGCTGAAGTCGATCTACCTCTCGGGCTGGCAGGTCGCGGCCGACGCGAACCTGAACGGTCACACCTATCCCGACCAGAGCCTGTACGCGGCCACCTCGGCGCCGGCACTCGTTCGGCGCCTGAACAACGCGCTGCTCCGGGCCGACCAGATCGAGCACGCCGAAGGGCGGAGCGGAACGTACTGGCTGGCGCCGATCGTCGCCGACGCCGAGGCCGGTTTCGGCGGCCCGCTGAACTCCTTCGAGCTGATGAAGGCGATGATCGAGGCCGGCGCCGCCGGCGTGCACTTCGAGGACCAGCTCGCCTCCGAGAAGAAGTGCGGGCATCTCGGCGGCAAGGTGCTCGTCCCGACGAGCCAGTTCCTGCGGACGCTCGCCGCCGCCAGGCTCGCGGCAGACGTCTGCGGCGTCCCGACGGTCCTGGTCGCACGCACCGATGCGCTCTCCGCGACGCTGCTGACAAGCGACATCGACGAGGCCGACGCCGAGTTCGTGACCGGCGAGCGGACGCCGGAGGGCTTCTTCCGCATCCACGCCGGGCTCGAGTCGGCGGTCGCCCGTGCGCTCGCATACGCGCCGTACGCAGACGTGCTCTGGTTCGAGACCTCGACTCCGGATCTCGGCGAGGCACGCGAGTTCGCACAGGCGGTGCACGAGCGGTTCCCGCGCAAGCCGTTCGCCTACAACTGCTCGCCGTCCTTCAACTGGCGCAGGCACCTCGACGAGGGCGAGATCGCATCGTTCCGCGAGACGCTCGCCGAGCTCGGCTACCGCTACCAGTTCGTCACCCTCGCGGGCTTCCACTCGCTGAATGCCGGCATGTTCGAGCTCGCCCGCGGCTACGCGCGCGAGGGCATGTCGGCCTACGTCGCGCTCCAGGAGCTCGAGTTCGCGCTGGAGGAGCACGGCTACACCGCGACGCGACACCAGCGGGAGGTCGGCGCGGGCTACTTCGACAAGGTGGTCGAGGCCCTCTCAGGCGGGCAGAGCTCGACGCTCGCGCTGACGGGATCGACCGAGGCCGAGCAGTTCACCGCAACCCACTGAGGAGGAGAGCGATATGTCGACCGTTGAGCTGACGAGGGAATCGGACGGGCCCCAGCTGGTCGCGGCGCTCGCCGAGCACGGGCTGAAGGGCGAGCTGGTCGACGACCACGAACACCTGGCCGTTCAGGTGCAGGACTGTGACGAGGCCGCGCTCGCGCACGCAATCGAGGACTGGCTCGGCGAACGTGGGCTGCCGTTCGTCCCGCTTCGCATCGACGATTGCACGTACGCGGTCGCACCTCCCGCGGGCTAGCACCGTACACTGGCCGCATGAGCACGGTCGGCACGAAGGCCGACGACCTCGCGCTCGCGCTCGAGGAGGCGATCGTCTCCGGCGAGATCGCTCCCGGCACGGTGCTCCGCCAGGAGCAGCTCTCGGAGCAGTACCGCGTCTCCCGTACGCCGGTGCGCGAGGCGCTGCGGAGGCTAGCCGCGCTCGGACTGGTCTCGTTCGTCCCGAACCGCGGCGTCCGCGTTCGCACGCTCTCGCGGGACGAGCTGCGCGAGGCGTTCCTGGTCCGGGCGGAGCTCGAGAGCCTCGCCACGGAGCTGGCGACGCCGCGGATCACCGAGGAGGGTCTCGCGACCCTCGACGCCGCCGAGAAGCGCTTCGCGGAACTGACGCTCGAGCTGCGGCGTCGGTCGCGCGAGGGAACGCAGGACGGCGCGCTGGTCGCGAGCTGGGTGTCGGCGAACCACGCGTTCCACGACGTCATCTACGCCGCCGCCGATGCGCCGTTCGTCGAGCGTCTGGCGAAGAGCGCACGCCGGAGCTTCTTCTCCCACGTCGTCTGGGCGGCCGGTCTCGACATCGACCACCTGTACGAGCAGAACGACCTCCAGCACCGGGCGATTCGCGAGGCGATCGCTGCTCGGAGCGCATCCGGCGCGCGTCTCCTGGCACGCGAGCACGTGCTCGCCTCCGGACGGCTGCTCGAGACGATCCTCGACCAGGTCCAGGACCGCCAGCCCGGCGAGCTGCGCTCGGCCTAGGCCCGGCTCCCCGCTGCTCGACGTGTGCCGCTGTCCGGTGCATCGGGCGGACGTTTGCTATATACGCCACGATGTTCGCGAGTGGGCGCCGGACGCGAAGTCGTCGGCTCATTCTTCTGGGCTCTGGTCTCGCTGCCGGAGTTGTGGGCGGCTCGGCGTTTGCCGGTAGCCGCGCCGAGCCGGTGATCCCTGAGGGCGGGGACGCTACGCGTGAACGTGACGGGGACCGATTTCTCCTCGCTCGATCCGGCGATCAACTACGACGCCGAAGGAGCCCAGCTCCTGTACGCGACGTGCGCGAAGCTCGTGAACTACCCCGACCGGGCGGCCCCGCGCGGATCGGTGGTCGTGCCGGAGGTCGCGAGCGGCATGCCGGCAGTGTCCAGCGACGGGCGCACCTACACGTTCCAGATCTCGCACGGGTTCCGGTTCAGCAACGGTGCGCCCGTCCGAGCGGCCGAC
>JBKOVQ010000030.1:0-2682 GCA_046723985.1 Actinomycetota bacterium
CGGCGTCGCTTGCCGGTAGGCGGCATAGTTCGGGTAGCGCTCGGCGAGCCAGGC
Source organism: Actinomycetota bacterium (assembly GCA_046723985.1). Classification (GTDB taxonomy): domain Bacteria; phylum Actinomycetota; class Thermoleophilia; order Gaiellales; family Gaiellaceae; genus DATBLE01. Next base: position 55 of record JBKOVQ010000030.1, read on the forward strand.
CTCCTCGCGGATCGACTTGAGCCAAAAGACGAATGCGAGCACCGCCATCGGCGCAAGAACGAGCGGCGAGCGATGGAGCGACAGACCGAGGCCGGCGATGAGGAGTCCGCCGTAGATCGGGTGACGAGCGCGCGCGTAGATGCCCGTGCTTTGAAGGGTCGAACGGTCACGTGGGCGCGGAAAGGGGGTAAACGACCTTCCGAGTGTGATCCTGCTCGCGATGACAGCCCCCACTCCGGCTGCTTCGAGCACGAAGCCGGCAATCCGGAGCCAGGGCTGGCTGTCATGAGGCCAGTCGGGCCCGACAACGGCGCAAGCGGCCACCGCGACGATGACCAACGACTGCAGGACCACCCAGCCTCCACCACGCCGGCCCAACGCAGGCGGGTCGATGTGCAAGGAGAAGCGAATCAAGTGGTCGCCACGGGTTGAAGACGCAAGCGCGACAATGACAGGAGTTCGTCTCGTGACAGCCAAAAGAGGATGGTCTTCTGAATGGCATCCAAGAGGCCGTCATCACGGCTACGCGTTACGGGTCAGCCGCCGAACAGCTCTCAGCGACGGCGCAGGGCTGGGTCGCCGACCGCTGGGGGCGTGAAGCCGGCATCGGCGTAGCTGAAGTTCGTGCCCGGCTGGACGATCTCGTCGATGCGGTCGAGCATCGCGGCGTCGAGGTGCACGTCGGTGGCGCCGAGTTGGCTTTCGAGCTGCTCGTCGGTGCGGGGCCCGATGATCGCCGCCGTGACAGCCGGGTGGTTGACGACGAAGGCGATCGCAAGGTGGATCAGCGACATGTCGGCCTCCTCAGCCAGTTGTGCCAGGGCGTCGGAGGCTTCCAGCTTCCGCTGATTCGCCGGCAGTGAGAGGTCGTAGCGCTGCGGTAGGCGCTGGGCGCGCGTGCTCGCGGGCGGTTCCTTGCCCAGACGCCAAGCGCCGGTGAGCCAACCGCCGCCGAGCGGGCCCCACGAGATAACCCCCATCCCGTGCCTCTCGCAAACCGGCAGCACCTCGGCCTCGATCCCGCGCACGAGCATCGAGTACGGCGGCTGCTCGCAGACGAAGCGCTCGCAGCCACGCGACTCCGCAACCAGCTGCGCCGTCACGATCTCGCTCGCCGGATACGTCGACGAGCCGATATAGCGCACCTTCCCCGCGCGAACCAGATCGGTGAGCGCACCGAGCGTCTCGTCGTGATCGGTCTTTGGGTCCCAGCGGTGGATCTGGTACAGGTCGATCCAGTCGGTGCCGAGCCGGCGCAGGCTCGCCTCGCACTCCTGGATGATCCAGCGGCGCGAGTTGCCGCCCTCGTTCGGCCCCTCGCCCATCGCGAAGTGCACCTTCGTCGCCAAGACAACCTGGTCGCGCCGGCCCTTCAGCGCCTTGGCGACGATCTCCTCGGACTCCCCACCCGAGTAGACGTCGGCCGTGTCGACGAAGTTCAGGCCCGCGTCCAGGGCGCGATGAATGATCCGGATCGAAGCCTCGTGGTCGGGGTTCCCCCACTCCCCAAACATCATCGCCCCCAGGCACAACGGGCTCACCTTCACGCCCGTCCGGCCAAGAGTCCGATATTCCACCACTCGACCCTAGACGACCCCGCAACGTTGCGCCGCAACCAGGGGATGACTGACAGCTCTACTAGTCAGCCCACCAGTCGCGCTGGCCATCGACGTCTTCGCGCGGATCCTCGCCGAGATTGGGCGCGCCGATGACGAGGATCTCGAGGCCCTCCGGCCCGGCCTCGTAGCCTCGCCACGTACCGGGCGGGACGCGCACCGCGTCCCATTCCTTGAGCTCGACGATCTCGTCGTCGACCTTCATCCGCCCGCTCCCGCGCAGGACCACGTACACCTCCTCTTGCTTCCTGTGCGTGTGGCCGTACGGAAAGCGATAGCCGGGCGGGACGCGCTGGTAGCTCAGGGCGGATTTCTCGAGCTCGAGCGCCTTGGTCGCCGCACGGAACTCCAGGTCCGGCGCGCCGTCGAACCTAGAGCCGAGGTCCTCCAGATCCTCCTTGATGTTCCTGAGCGTGAACGGCACGGCGCGATCCTAGGACACCGCGCAGGACGTGCCATCGCGCTACTTGACTTCCATGGCAAGGGCGGCAAGCGGCCGGAGTGTTCTACTCCTGGCTTCTCCCCGCGTGTCGATTGCGTTGACAACGGATCTCTGCCGAGCGTGCTGGTCACTGCTGCATCCCTGGATCGTGTCTAGGGCTGGCGTACATGGGCGCGCAGCCGTGATCGATGGCTTCCGGGCGCAGGCAGTGGCAGCAGGGTTGGTTGCTGTAGATCTGGCACAGGCCGATGACCGGTGATGCGGTCGACCATGGCGTCGGCGGCCGCGAGACCGGACGCGATCCGGTCGCGGCCGGGCTGGCCCAACACGACCCCGGTGATCGTCGTCCGCTTGCCGTCGATCCAGCGGATGGCCCGGAAGGCGAAGCAGCCGCCGGCCGCGTCGTCCGAGCCGGTCTTGACGCCGACGAACCCGTTGTGCCCGAGCAATGTGTTGGTGTTGTGCACGGTGCCGGCGACCGGCAGCGTCGCGCTCGGTGTGGCGACGATGCTCGCGAACACCGGCAGGCGCATGGCCCGATCGACAATGCGCACCTGGTCGGCGGCAGTC
>JBKOVQ010000194.1:0-7581 GCA_046723985.1 Actinomycetota bacterium
CGCCGCAGCCATGGGCCCAAGTCTAGGTGTCCGGACCGGCGGGTATCCTGACCGTGTTGAAGTCGGACGCACCCGATTTCCAGGCATATCTCGGCTCCGAGGCCCCCCTCTTCCAGAACGAGGCCGAGCGCGAGTGCGCCAAGATCCTCGACTTCTACGGGGTCCCATGGCTGTACGAGCCGCGCACGTTCGAGCTCGAGACCGACGAGCACGGCCGCGTCCTCGAGGCTTTCGCGCCCGACTTCTACCTGCCGGAGCAGGATCTCTACCTGGAGATCACGGTGATGAAGCAGTCGCTCGTCACCCGGAAGAACCGGAAGGTGCGCAAGCTCAAGAAGCGGTACCCGGACGTCAACATCAAGCTCTTCTACAAGCGCGACATCGAGCGCCTGGGGCAGCGATACGGTCTGAAGCTCGCCTCCTGACGGATCTGGGGCCGCCCGGTTCGAACATCGAACGCGATCCGCGCATCGGCGAGGTCTACCTCTCCGCCGAGCAGATCGCCGCCCGTGTCGCCGAGCTCGGCGCCGAGATCGCCGCCGACTACGAGGGTCGGGAGCCGCTCCTGGTCGCGTCCTTGAAGGCGAGCTTCGTCTTCCTGGCCGACCTGACGCGCGCGATTCCGATCCTCCACCACGTCGACTTCGTCGAGCTCGCCGGCTACACGTCCGACGAGACGGGCGGCACGCCGGCGATCCGGTTCATCAAGGACCTCGACGCGAGCATTGACGACCGCGACGTCGTCATCGTCGAGGACGTCGTCGACACCGGGCTGACGCTGAACTACCTCGTGCGGAACTTCCGGCTCCGCTCACCCCGGTCGCTGGCGGCGGTGACGCTGCTCGACCGTCCCTACCGCCGGCTCGTCGACGACCTTCCGGTCCGGTACATCGGCTTCACGGTGCCGGACGAGTTCTTTGTCGGCTACGGATTCGACCTCGCGGAGCGGTACCGGAACCTCCCGGACCTCCACGTCCTCCGCACCGACTAGAGATAGCCGAGCGGATCGACGGCCTGGCCGTTGACTCGCACCTCGAAGTGCAGATGCGGCCCGGTCGAGTGGCCGGTCGATCCGCTGTTGCCGATGATCTCTCCCTGCTCGACGTGCTGTCCGACGGAGACGCCGATGTGGGACTGGTGCCCGTAAAGGGTCGAAAGGCCGCCGCCGTGATCGATCACCGTCAGGTTCCCGTAGCCGCCCAGCCAGCCGGCGTAGATCACCGTTCCCGCGGCGGCGGCGCCGATCGGCGTTCCGTACGCCGCGCCCAGGTCGATGCCCTCGTGCATCCGCCCCCAGCGCCAGCCGAACGGGCTCGTGATCGGCGCGTTGACCGGCCACGCCAGGGCGCCGGAACCCGTTCGGGTCACGGTGGAGTGGGACTGCGCCGCCCGGATTTTCGCGGCCAGCTCGGCGCTGACCTGCTGAAGCGAGTCGATCTCCTCGGCGTGCGCCCGCTCCTGCTCGCTGAGTGACGCGAGGTCGGCCCGCCGCCGACTCTGAGCCTCGACCAGCCGGCCCTTGCTGGCGACGAGCTGGTCGCGCAGGACCCGCACCTGGTGGACACGAACCGCGACGATCTTCGCCTGCCGGTACATGTCCGCCCTGGCCACTTTCGTCCGCTTCAGCGCTGCCGCCATCTGATCTCGTGCGATCTTCACCTCGGCGGCGATCTCACGATCGTGCTGGGCGACGAGCCTGATGTAGTCGAGCCCGTCGAGCAGGGCGGAGAAGCTGCGCGACGAGAGAAGGACGGAGAGCTCGTCAGGCCGCTCCGACTCGTAGGCGGCGATCAGGCGGCGGTTGAACCGGGCGATTGCGATCCGGTACTCGGCGCGGAGGAACGTCAGCCGCCTGGTCTGGACCTCGAAGAGCGCGTTCAGCCGGTTGAGCTTGAGCTCGCGCAGCTCGAGCTCGTGCTCCAGCGGCGCGAGCCGCAGCGAGACGTCCCCCACCTGCCGCTCGAGGCTGCGGATCCGGCCCGAGACGGACTCGATCTCAGCCTCGAGCGCGGCTTCCTTCTGCTTCGCCTCCGCGACGCGGTCCTGGAGCGATGCGATGCGCGCGTCGACCGACTGCTTCCGGTCGACGATGTCGGCACCGGCGGGCGTGACGACGACCAGGAGCGCGAGCAGGCCGAGCGCAAGACGGCGCATCCCTGCAGGTTCGTCGGCGGCCCGGGGGCCCCTGCAGTGAATCGACCGTTGCTCAGCGTCGTCTGCGGGCGCCCGCGGGAGGCTGCGGCTCCGGGACGATCACCGGGCCCGGCGGCTCGTGCGGAACCGGCTCCGGCTCCGGGACGACGACCGGGCCGGGAGGCTCCGAAGGCGCCGGGATCCGCTCTGGAGCCGGCTCGGGCTCAGGGACGGGCTCGACCACGCCGGTCGCTCCCTCGTCGCGCTGAACGGCGCCGACCCGCGTCCGGAGATCCCGTTCGACCCGCTCCAGCTCGTCGCCCACCGCCCGGAGCTCGGCGTCGAGGCCGCCGACGTGCTCCTTTGCCCGCTTGACCGCTTGCCGGTCTCCGTAGAACGCAGCCTCGCCGAGTTCCTGAAGCGCCAGCGAGCGCTCGCGCGCAAGGGTTGCCGCCCGGCGGCGAAGCCGAAAGCGCTCGAGCTGGCTATGGAACTGCGCACGCAGGATCTCGATGAACAGGACGATCTTCGCCCGGACGACCCCCAGGAACCGGACCGTGCGGATCCGCGCGGAGCGGAACCCAGCCCGGCCCGGCAGGACGCCGAACGTCCGGCGGTCCGCCACGGCCCAGGAGATCTCCACCGGGTCCTGACCGACGCGGCGGCCGCAGGCGGCGCAGAAGCGAGCATCGGCCGGCAGCGCTGAGTGACAGCTAGGACAGCTCGCCGTGATCGCGGACATCTGTCCGCGGTGTTCCCGGGTCGAGCGCTTTCAAAGCATTCGCCGCCTGCCGGCGTAGCTCGCCGACCATGATCCGGTAGTCCTCGTCGGAGACCTTGCCGGTGCGGTGGTCGAACTCGAGCTCCTTGAGCGCGGCGAGTGCCCGGTCGCGCTCCTCCTCGAGCGCCAGCCGCTCCGGCGGCGGCTCGATCATGGGCTCCTCCTTTCCACGGGTCAGGAACGGTCGGGCGACGAACCAGACCGCGGCAACGGCCAGCAGCGCGCCGAGGACGAGCGCGGCGACGAGCACTCAGGCGCGCGCTTCGGACGGGAGGCGGCCGTAGCGAATCGCCAGCCGACGCTCCTCCCGTGCGTCCGGCCAGAGCGTGATCACCGAGCCGAGGACGAACACGAGCCCGGCGAGCCAGATCAAGTTCACGAGCGGGTTGATGATCGCCTTGAAGTCGATCGTCCCGTTGCCGTTCACCTGCTCGGTGATCAGGAACAGGTCCTCACCTGTCAGCCAGTCGGAGCGGATCGCGACCTCGTTCGAGATCTGCTGTTCGACCGGGTAGGAGTTCTTCCCGGGATGCATCACGGCGATCCGGCCGCCGCCGCGGAAGACGTCGATCGTCGCCCGCGTCTCGACCGCGTTCGACGTTCGGCTGCTGTTCAGTCCATGGTAGACGAGGGTGTAGTCGCGCACCTTCAGGGACTGCCCCGGGGCGAGGCGGGCGCTTCGCGACGTGTCGTAGGCGCTGGAGCCGGCGATCCCGATCGCGAGCAGGACGATCGCCGCGTGGACCACGTACCCGCCGTAGCGGCGCCGGTTGCGGGCGATCAGCGATGCGAACGCACGCGGCACCGCCTCGCCGGAGAGCGCGCGGCGCGCCGCGGTCCCGCGGGCGAACTCGAGCACGATCGTCGCGGCGACGAAGGCCGAGAACGTGTAGGCGACGAGGCCCGGGATCGACGATCCGGCGCCGGCGACGATCAGCACGACGCCGACCGCGAGTGCGAAGGCCGTCGGCCAGAAGAACACCCGCTTGAGCGAGGAGAGCGACGCCCGCCGCCACGCGACCAGCGGCCCGATCCCCATCAGGAGAAGGAGCGGCAGCCCGAAGACACGTAGGAAGAAGTCGTACCAGGGACGTCCGACCGTCACCGACTCGCCGGTGATCGCCTCCTTCAGGATCGGGTAGGTGACGCCCCAGAGGATCGTCAAGCAGAGCGAGACGAGCAGCAGGTTGTTGTAGAGGAAGGTCGCCTCTCGCGAGACGAGCGACTCCAGCCGCGTCTTCGAGCGAAGCAGCGGTAGCCGGGTGAAGAGCAGCACCATCGACGTGGCGACGACGAAGCAGATGAAGCCGAGGAACCAGGGGCCGATCGAGCTCTCCGTGAACGAGTGGATCGAGTTCAGCACGCCCGAGCGCGTCAGGAACGTGCCGAACAACGAGAGCGCGAACGCCAGCATCACCAGCAGTATGTTCCAGACCTTCAGCATCCCCTTCTTCTCCTGCACCATCACCGAGTGCAGGAAGGCAGTCGCGGCGAGCCAGGGCATCAGGGCCGCGTTCTCGACCGGGTCCCAGGCGTAGTACCCGCCCCACCCCACCTCCTCGTACGCCCACTTCGCGCCGAGGAGCTGACCGATCCCCAGGAACATCCAGGCGGCTAGCGTCCAGCGGCGGGTCGCGACGATCCAGCGCTCGTCCGTCCGCCGGGAGAGGAGCGCGCCCATCGCGAACGCAAACGGGACGGTCAGGCCGACATAGCCGAGATAGAGCATCGGCGGGTGGGCCTGCATGTATGGGCTTTGGAGGCTCGAGTTGAGGCCGCGACCGTCGGCGGGAGCAAGCTGGGTGTCGAACGGGCTGGCGACGAAGACGACCAGCATCGAGAAGAAGGCCGCGACCACGCCGAGCACCGGCACGACCCAGACGACCAACTCCCGCCCGGCTTTCCGGTCGAGGAGGACGGCCGCGGCGGCGTAGCCGGTGAGGACCAGCAGCCAGAGCAGGAGCGAGCCCTCCTGCCCGCCCCAGAGGGCGGTGAGTTTGTACGTGAGCGGCAGCTCGCGGCTGGTGAACGCAGAGACGTATGTGAAGGAGAAGTCGCTGGAGACGAGGGCGACGAGCAGCACGCCGGTCGCGACCGCGGCCGCGACGAAGGCGGCGACGAGCGCGTTCTGGGCCGAGCGGGACAGCCGGCGCCGTCCTGTGTGTGCTCCCCAGAAGCCCGCGGCGACCGCGTAGACGGCGAGGCCGAAGCAGACGACGAGCGCTGCCCTACCGAGCTCGGGCACCGCTGAGTCCGATCACGTCTTCTTCGGCGTGTACTTCGACGGGCACTTCGTGATCATCGTGCCCGGGACGGCGACGAAGACGCCGTTCTGGAGGCGGCCGTCGACGACGATGTCGCGGCCAGGGCGGAAGAGGTCGGGGACGGAGCCCCGGTAGACGACCGGGACGGTCGCCGTCCCTTTCACGTCTCGCAAGCGGAAATGGAGTCCGCCGTCGTGGGCGTCGCCGCTGACGGGCTTCAACACGCGGCCGGACAGGGAGACCTTCCCGGTGTGCCCGGCGAGCGAGCTCGGCCTGAGCGCGGGCGTTCCGCCGCCGGCAATCGACGAGTAGAGCAGGAAGACCGCGAGGGCCGCGGCGACGGAGAGGGCGATTACGAGGCGCGCCGGGCTGCGTCTGCGAGCCACGGCGACGATTCTACCCGGGGTGCGAGCGCGGATACCGCCTCACAACGGAACCGGGACAGGTCCTGATGACCTGTCCCTCTCTGTGCGCATCAAAACACGACGACGGCGAACTGGTGCTCGGGGCCGAGCGCGAACGACGGGTTGTCCTCGTGGATCGGCGCAATCCGGTACGAGCCGTCAGGCATCGCTGTGACCGTCATCGTCTGCGGATTCGACCCGATCCCGGAGACGAGCGCCGTTCGCCCGGCGATGCCGTTGAACTTGATCACGAACGCGTCCCGATCCCGGCGCACCAGGACGGCGGCGCCCGCACAGTCGAAGCGGGAGCCGAAGAGCCGCGGGTTGCTCGAGAAGGCATCGGGCATGTTCTGGATCCCGACCCGCGGGTCGCCGGTGACGTAGGCGAACCCCTTCACGGCGCCGTTGGCGCACTTCTGCTGCGCGACGGCGACGTGCTGGCCGACGGCGAACGCCGAGCCTCCAATTGCGAAGAAGAGTGCAACCGCGCTGAGCGCGAGCGCCGGCGAGGGCCGCCGCACGCGAAACCATCCGTTCACGTCTCCCTCCGATCCGTCGGCGGTGTCCCGGTCGCATCCATGATGCGCACGACGCGCGCGGGCGTCGATCCCTAACCCGGGTGGTTTCACACCCTACGGCTCGACGGGCGCCGGGCTCGCCCCGCGGCGCTCCGGCACGCGGTAGCCGTGCTCGACGCAGAGCGTCCCGCGGGCGTCCTCGGTGAGAGCGTCGCAGTACCCCTTGCCGTACGCCGCCCTCATGAAGGCTCCTACCACTTCGAGGTTCCACTCCGAGATGTCGTTTGCCTCGCGCCAGAGGTCGGCGAGGCGGACGTCGATGTCGAGCTCGAGCAGGTCGATCCGTGAAGGTCTGCGTAGCATGGGCCCACCATAGGGGGGCATCCGGACGGCATCGTCTAGAGTCGCGGAGATGGCTGCGGTTCGGGTCGGCCCGGCACGCGTTCCTTCTCGGGAGAGCCCGGAGGCGGCCGTCGAGCTGTTGCTCGAGCGTGGCTACCGGGCCTGCGAGATCGACTTCGAGGGCGGCTTCTGGATGGACTATCCCTGGGCCGAACGGTTCGGAGAACTCGCACGCGAGGCCGGGATCGCCCTCTCCGTCCACGCGCCGCTCGCGGGCTTCATGGGTCACGTCGAGCGTGACAAGAAGCATCGGATGGCGATCGGCATGCTCGACCATTCAGCCGGCGTCGCGGTCGCCTGCGGCGCGGAGCTCGTGGTCCTCCACCCGGGCTTCCTGCTCGGCCGCTCGCGCGAGGATGCGATCGGGGCCGTAGTCGAGCAGCTCGCCGAGCTGCGCGAGCGATTGGAGAGGAAGGGTCGCGCGGTCCCGTTCGGCATGGAGGTGATGGGCCGCGTCAACGAGCTCGGCACGGCCGAGGACGTGTTCGCGATCGCCGCCCAGCTCTCTTGGGTCCGGCCGGTGCTCGACTTCGCGCACCTGCACGCGGTCACCGACGGCGGCTTCACCGACGTGGTGGTGTTCGCCGGCGTCCTCACGATCGCGGACTCGATTCTCGAACGCGGCGCTCCCTTCCACGTCCACTTCAGCGACATCCAGTTCGCGAACCGGAACGAGACGAAGCACCTGCCCTACGGCGAGGGAACGCTGCGGGCAGAGCCCCTCGCGGAGGCGCTGCGAAAGTTCAAGCGGCAGGCGACCGTGATCTCGGAGTCGCCGGACGAGCCGTCGAGTCAGGCTATTCGGGCGATTCTCACCGCCGGTACCAGGGCGTAGACTCGGCCTCGTGGGGCCTGTAGTCCGGTACGCTCGGAGCGGCGACCTGGCGATCACCGGCAGCGCGTCGAGGCGTTCACGCTTGTCCACCTCAGCCCCGACGGGCGCCCGAGGCCTTGCGCGCGGTCGGCGTCTACTTCAGCGCTGGCGACCTCGAGTACTTCCGGCGCGCGGCTGCGAGCCCCGGCACGATCGAGTCGCTGACGGCGATCAACTACGGGGTCGACGTTCGCGACGTCCTGCC
>JBKOVQ010000095.1:0-16206 GCA_046723985.1 Actinomycetota bacterium
CGCGCTCTCGACGTCCCTGCCGTGGTGGAGCTCCTCTCGGAAGCGGAAGAGCATCAGGAGCGAGTAGTCGATCGCGAGGCCGAGACCGACGAGCGCGACCAGGAACTGCACGATGATCGAGACGTCGGTCACGTAGGTGAGCGCCCAGACCAGGCTGAACGTGGTGATGATCGACAACCCGGCGGTGACGAGCGGCAAGGAGATCGCCGGGATCGTCCCGAACACGAACAGCAGCACGAGCAGCGCCCCGATGCCACCGATCATGATCTCGATCGCGAGGCTCGGCCCCTCGCTGCCGCCGATGTCCTCCTGGAGGGCGTCGCGGCCGGTGAGGTGGACGGTCAGGCCCGGCGGTGTGGCCTCCCGGATCGCTGCGCGGACCCGCTTGATGTGGACGTTCGAGCTGAATCCGGGGTTCCCCGGCGGGTAGATCTCCGCGAACGTCGTGTGCCGGTCCTTTGAGAGGTACGCGTCGGAACGCGTGCTGAAGTACGAGCTCGTGCGGGAGCCGGGGTTGACCGCGGCGCCGGCGGCGACGGAGTCCTGGATCCCGGTGGCCTGGGTCACGTCGCCCTTCGACTGGAACACGGCGACGAGCGGCGCCTGCTCGCCGGTGCCGAATGTCTTCAGGGAGCGCTGGTTGGCCTCGTAGGCCGAGTAGCCCGGGATCGAGAAGGACTCGAACCAGCGGTCGGACAGCCTGCTGGTGGTGAACAGCCCGAAGACGAAGAGCAGGATCCAGATCGCCACCACCCGGCGGCGGCGGCGAATGACGAGGTGGGCGAGGCGCTCGAACACGAATTCTCGACGTTACATAACCGGACTACTGCTAGGACGAACACGCCGCGTAGAATGTGACGCGATGGTGACCGTCTCGTACCGGACTCGCTGGTCGTGGCCCCCGGGGCGAGGCGGATGCGTGCGCGGATAGCGCCGCACGAGCCGCACCGCTCCCTTCCCCGGCCTCCATCAGAGGCCTTTTTCATACCCTCACGAAGCAGAATGGAGCGAACCATGAGGATCTTCTCCGGCATCCAGCCCACGGGCGACAAGCACCTCGGCAACCTGATCGGCGGCTTCCGCCAGTACGCGGCGACGCAGGAGCGCGGCGACGGCTTCTTCTGCATCGTCGACCTGCATTCGATCACGGTCGACTACGACCCCGACGACCTGCGGACGCGCACGCTCGACCTCGCGGCGATGCTGTTCGCGACCGGTCTCGACCCGGAGCGCTCGACCACGTTCTGCCAGAATCACGTCACCGCGCACCCGGAGGCGGCCTGGCTGCTCTCGGCCGTGACGAGCTACGGACAGCTCGGCAGGATGACCCAGTTCAAGGACAAGGGCGAAGGGCGAGACTTCGTCTCCGCCGGCCTCTTCACGTACCCGGTACTGATGGCCGCCGACATCCTCCTCTACCAGACCGACATCGTCCCGATCGGCGACGACCAGCGGCAGCACCTGGAGCTGACGCGCGACGTCGCGGAGCGCTTCAATGCGCGCTTCGGCGAGACGTTCGTCGTGCCCCAGGGCGTCTACCCGGAGGTGGGCGCGCGGATCATGGATCTCCAGGAGCCGACGAGGAAGATGTCGACCACGGGCGGGACCGAGCAGGGAACCGTCGTGCTGATGGACGAACCGGACGTGATCCGGCGCAAGTTCAAGTCGGCCGTCACGGACTCGGGCCGCGAGGTGCGCCGCGGCGAAGACAAGCCGGGGATCACGAACCTGATCGACATCATGTCCGTCGCCACGGGCGAGCCGCCCGATGCGGTCGAGGCCCGCTTCGACGGCGCCGGCTACGGCCAGTTCAAGGAGGCGGTCGGCGAGGCGGTGGTCACACTCGTCGCCCCGATCCAGGAGCGCTACCGGGAGCTGCGCGCCGACGAGGCCCAGCTTCACGAGCTGCTCGCCACCGGAGCAGAGAAGGCGCGGGAGGAGTCAGCGCCGACCCTCGCGGCCATGTACGAGCGAATGGGCTTCGTTCGGCCCGTCTGAGCGTGTGACCCGCATCGTCCTCGTCGTCGCGGGCGCCGCCGTGCTGACCGCCCTCACGGGCGTCCTGCATTACGCGGACGCCTCACCGACCGCCGTCTTCGTCCTCGCCGCCGCATCGCTCGGCGGCCTTGCCTGGCTGATCGGGATCGCGACCGAGTCGGTCGGCGAGCGCTTCGGCCCGGCCATCACGGGCGCCCTCCAGTCGACGCTCGGCAACCTGCCCGAGTTGTTCGTCGTGCTCTTCGCGCTCTCGGCCGGCGAGGTCGTCGTCGCTCAGACGTCGATTCTCGGGTCGCTGTTCGCGAATGCCCTGCTCGTCCTGGGTCTTGCGATCGCGGCCGGGGCATGGTCGGCCGAGGGAGAGGTGATGACCTTCCGGAAGCGGCTGCCGAACGACACGGCCACGCTGCTCCTCCTCGCCCTCTCGGCGATCGCGCTGCTCGGCCTCTCGGATCGTCTCGGAGACGGCGCGAGCGAGCACGAGGTGGCGATCTCCGTGGTCGGAGCCGTCTGCATCCTCGCCGTCTACGGCGCCTGGCTGTGGTCGTACCTGAGGTCGGACAAGGACATCGAGCCGGCGGTCGTCCAGCCCGCCCACCAGGCGGCCCTGCCGTTCCGCGCAGCGATCGTCCTCCTGGCAGCGGCGGGCGTGGCGGCGGCGTTCGTATCCGACTGGTTCGTCGGCGCCCTCGACCCGGCGGTGGAGGCGCTCGGGATCTCGAAGGCGTTCACCGGCATCGTGATCGTCGGGATCGCGGGCAACGCGGTCGAGAACGTGGTCGGGATCACGCTCGCCGCCAAGGGACAGAGCGACCTCGCGATCTCCGTGGTCAAGAACTCGGTCGCGCAGATCGCGTGCTTCCTCTTTCCCGTGCTCGTCCTGCTCTCGCTGCTCTTCGAGAACCGGCTGACGTTCGTCCTGAACCCAGTCTACGTGGGCGCGCTGGCGATCACGGCGGTCGCCGTCTGGCAGATCACAGGGGACGGCGAGGCGTACGGGTACGAGGGACTGGCGCTCGTCGCGGTCTACGTGATCATCGCGACCGTCACCTTCTACGAATAGGTCACAGGCCGACCAGGCGGCGGAGGCCGGCCACCTCGTCGCAGGTCAGGTCGCGCCACTCGCCGGGTGAGAGATCGCCGACGTCCAGCCCGGCGTAACCGCGCCGGTGGAGGCGGCGAGCAGGATGGCCGACCGCCGCGCACATGCGCTTCACCTGGTGCTTACGGCCCTCGTGGATGGTCAGCTCGAGCCGCTCCGGGCCGAGCCGCCTCGCCCGGGCGGGCGCGGTTCGTCCGCCGTCGAGGTCGACGCCCTCGGCAAGTGTGAGTAGGGCGGCGAGACTCGGGTTGCCCTCCACTTCGACCTCGTAGACCTTGTCCACCTCGTAGCGGGGGTGGGCCAGCCGGTGGGCGAGCTGCCCGTCGTTCGTGAGCAGCAGTGCGCCCGTGGTGTCGGCGTCGAGGCGGCCGACGGGGACGACCCGCGGCTCGGGCGGGACGAGCGCGATCACGGTCGGCCGGCCCTGGGGATCACGGGCGGTCGTGACCGTACCCGCGGGTTTGTTCAGAAGCCGGTACGCGAGCACCTGTTTCGCCACCGGCCGGCCGTCGACCTCGACCTCGTCCGCCGCGCCGACGAACGTGCCCAGCTCCCCCGGCCGTCCGTTCACGTGCACCCGGCCGGCCTTGATCAGCTCGTCCGCCGCACGCCTCGACGCCACGCCGGCCCGGGCGAGGTAGGCGTTCAGGCGCATGACGCAATCCTTACGTGTTTCTCAGCCGTCTCTCAGCCACGCTCACGAGCATCCGGGCGACACCTGGCGAAAGGACATGGATCGATGACAGGCACATCGAAGAAGTTCTTGGCCGCGGCCGGCGTCACGCTGGCCGTAGCGGCCGGCGCGGGCGGCGCGATCGCCGCCGGCGGCAAGGGCAGAGCGGGTCGTCCGGGCCACCCCGGCCCGGCCGCGATCGCCTCGTACCTGGGCTTGACCCCGGCCCAGCTGCGCGAGCAGCTGAAGGCAGGCAAGACGCTCGCCCAGATCGCGGTCGCGCAGGGCAAGTCCGTTTCCGGCCTCGAGGACGCGATCTACGCCGACGTCCAGGCGCATCTCGACCAGGCGGTCGCCAACGGCCGGCTATCGGCTGCGCAGGAGCAGGCGATCCTCGCCCGGCTGAAGGCACGTCTCGACGATCTCGTCAATTCCTCCTTCCCCGCGATCGGCCGGCCCGCGGGCAAGCGCTTCGGCGCCGCCGTCGCCGCCTACCTCGGCCTGACGCCGGCCCAGCTCCGGACCGAGCTGCGCGCCGGCAAGTCGCTGGCGCAGATCGCGACCGAGCACGGCAAGACCGTCGCCGGGCTGAAGTCGGCGATCCTCGACGCCGTGAAGGCCCGGCTCGACAAGGCGGTGGCGAGCGGCAGGCTCACCGCAGCGCAGGAGAAGACGATCCTCGACCGGCTCTCCGCGCACCTCGACGAGCTCGTCAACCGGACTCGGGCAGGCGCGAAGGCCTGAGTCAGTACAGGGTCGCGGCCAGCCGGCGCCGGTACGCGGTGCTGAGGGGGTGGTCCTGGCCGAGATCCTCGAAGACGGCGACCATGAAGCGGCGGATCTCGTCGCGGGCGGCCCCCTCTGCGGTCGCGGCCCGCTCCAGCAGGAGGGAGAGCGCCCGCTCGTGGTCGCCGCCTTCGAGCGCCGCGACCACGTCCGCGTAGCCTCCGCGCCCGCGGAGCTCTTCGAGAAGCAGCTCGCCCGCGGCTGGGCCCAGCAGTCCGTCCAGGAACGAGGCGACCACCTGCGGCGGCTGGGCTCCGGTGAGCTCGGCAACGACCTGTCCGTTCCGGAAGGCCTTCACGGCCGGGATGCTCCGGATCCCGTAGTGCCCGGCCAGCGCGGGGTTCGCGTCGACGTCGACCTTGACCAGCGCCAGCTGTGGGCGCTCGGCGACCTCGCGCTCGAGCACGGGCGCGAGGGCCTTGCACGGCCCGCACCAGTCCGCCCAGAAGTCGACCACGATCGGCTGCTCGTGCGACCGCTCGACCACGTCCTGGTAGAAGGTCTCGTCGGTGACATTCATGGCCGTCCTAACAGTGCCAAGCACCGCCAAGACGGCGTCGCAGCGCTAGGCCGGTCGTCTGTCAGCGAGCGCTTCCAACCGGCCGCGGATCTCGTCCGCGGTGCCGCCGAGGTCGTCGAGCCGCGGAAGGGCAGACAGGCTCTCGAGCCCGAAGACGCGCTCGAGGAGCGGGGTCGTCCGGTAGCGAACCGCCCCTCCCTCGTCGCGTCCGGACTCGGAGATCAGGCCGCGCTCGACCAGTCCGGCGACGACCGAGTCGGCGGCGACGCCCCGGATCCTGGCGATGTCAGGCCTGGTGCAGGGGCCGAGGTAGGCAATCACCGCCAGTGTCTCCAGCGCCGCCTGAGAGAGACCCCGCTCCACCGGCCGCTCGAACATCCGCGCGCATGCCTCCGCCGCCGCACGTGAGGCGCGGAACGCGTACCCGCCCGAGACGTGCTCCAGGACGATGCCGCTCCGCCCCTCTGCAAACCGTTCGCCGAGAATCTCCAGCGCCTCCTCGACCCGCGAGAGGTCGTCGTCGGCGGCGACTGCAAGGTCCTCCGCGGCCAGCGGCTGGGAGGCAACGACGAGCAGCGCCTCCAGCGTGCGGGCGAGGTCGTCGACCGGATTCGTCGTAATCAGGCGGAGCGGGCGTTCCACGTGCTCTCTCCTTCCTCGGCGATCGCCGGAGTTCCTGCCTTGTGGATGCGGATGGGCGCGAACGGCTCGGCCTGCTCGATGCGGATCTCCCCTGCTTTACGCAGCTCCAGCAGCGCCAGGAACGCGACCGCCTGCTCGATCCGGTTGAGCCCGGCGGCCTCCTGCTCGAAGTCGAAGTGTCGGCGGCGCCGGAGCACAGCGCGGAACCGCTCGAGGAACTGCACCACCGGCGGGAAGCGGAGACCCATGTGTGACAGCGAGACCGCCGGCGGTTCGGCGGCCAGCGCCCGCAAGGCGGACGCGAGGGCCTCGGGCTGCTGGGGCGCGATCCGCGGCTCCGCCCGAGGCGCGAGCGGCGCCGGGCCGACCCGGAAGTACCGGTCGTGCTCCCGCTCCAGGCGCTCACGCAGCCAGCCGGCCGCCTCCTTGATCCGCCGGAACTCTTCGAGGCGGCGCGCGAGCTCCTCTGCGGCCTCCTCCGGGTCGAGGTCGGCGAGATCGACCTGCTCGTCGGGGAAGAGCTCTCGGGCCTTCAGCTCGAGCAGCGCGCCGACCAGAACGAGGAACTCGCCGCAGGCGTCCAGGTCGAGGCGCTCGCGCTCCCCGCTGGAAGCGACGGCGCCAAAGCCGCCGTCGCCCGGCGAGGCGGCACCGGCTCTGCCGGTGCCGAGGGCGAGCCGCTCGACGAAGGTGACGACCACGTCGGCGACATCCACGTCACCCGGCTCGAGCTCCTCGCGGAGGACAAGCGTCAGCAGCAGGTCGAAAGGGCCCTCAAACGCGTCGAGGTCGAGCTCGAGCTCCCGGACGTGCACGGCCGGGAGGCTATCGGCGCGGGCGGACGCGGCCCTTGGGTACCGCCATCGCCGGGCCCTTCGGGATCTCCCTGCGCGTGCTCCGGACGGTCGGCCGATCGCCGCCCTCGTGGAAGAACTGCCACCACACGAAGAACGCGACCGAGCACACGCAGACCACCACCGACACCCAGAAGTTGAGCCGCTCGCCCAGGAAGTGGTGCGACGGATCGACTCGTAGGAGCTCCTCGAACGTGCGGCCGAAGGTGTAGAAGGCGACGTAGAGCGCGAAGAGCCCCGGCGGCTTGATCCGGAACCGCCAGCCGATGAGGATCAGCACGCCCGCCATCCCGACGTCGTAGATGAACTCGTAGAGGAAGGTCGGGTGGAAGGTGTCCGACAGGAGGTACTGCGGCGGCCGGTGGCGATCGTCGATCTCGAGTCCCCAGGGCAGGTTTGTCGGCTTGCCGAACAGCTCCTGGTTGAACCAGTTCCCCCACCGGCCGATGCCCTGCGCGATCAGCAGTCCCGGCGCGACCGCGTCCGCGAACAGGCGGACGCTCTCGCCCGACCGGTAGATGACGACGGCGCCGGCGATGCAGCCGAAGAGGATCCCGCCCCAGACACCGAGGCCGCCCTGCCAGACTGCGAACGCACCCCACCAGTGGTCCGGCACCTCGTTCCAGCTCGTGATGTCGTGGTAGAGGCGCGCGCCGACGATCCCGAACGCCACCCCCCACACGGCGACGCGCAGAACGAGGTCCCAATCGCCGCCGAGCCGAGTCCAGCGGACGCCGGTGAGCCACACGCACGCCGCGATCGCGACGAGCAGCATGAGGCCGTACATGTGGATGTGCAGCGGACCCAGGTCGATGACGCCGCTGTTCGGCGAGGGGATCGAGGCGAGGGGCAACACCGGCGGGATTGTGCCCGCACCGCCCGGACGGCGCTACCGGGAACTAGAGGAGGATTCTCAGAGCCGTCTCGAGCGGGCAGCCTCGCTCGAGGAGGTCGACGGCGAGGTGCAGGTCGACGTCGTTTCGAGCGGCGAGCTCGGCCGCCTGGAGAGGCTGGTAACCGGCCCGCTCCAGCTCCTCGGCGCGCCAGCGCTCGATCCGCTCGGCTTCGGTCTCGACCTGGATATCGAGCTCAGCAGCTGACATCGGTTCCCTCGCTCGTCATGTACCCATAGTTCGGCGCGAAACCGCAATTGGATTAGGGCCAGGTGTCCTACTTGGTGTCGATCCTGTACCTATCGGGAACGTGCTCAATGGAACGAACGCGCGATGTGGAGTGCCTCCGCGAGCGTGAGGTCGCCCTCCAGGCGGAGCGTGAGCCGGCCGTGTTGCCACAGGAGCACTTGGCGGGCGAGACGGACAGGTTCCTCGCGCACCACGCCGTCCGAGGAGAGATACAGGAAGTGCGTTCCGCCGGTGATGAAGTAGCCCGGCTCGCCGTTGACGTAGATGGGCGTGATCACCGTCTGAGGCTGGACGACCTTCTTGAGGAGCTCCGGGCGCTCCTGGCCGCGGAACTGCGAGACCAGCAGCCGCGTGCGCCCGTACCGGTACCACAGGAGCGACCCGTCCCAGGTCACCTCGTCGGGCTCGCCGAGGAGGTTGGAGACGAGCGGCCGGAAGCCGGCCGTGCGCTCAGCGTCGGCCGGCCGCACCGGGACCCCCAGGTCGAGCGGCGCCGTCCGCGCGTTGGGCAGGCGGTCGACGTACTCGATCGTGACGCCCTGGAGGTGGAAGGCCCGGAGGATCGCCGAGCGCGCCGGCGGAACCGCGAACGCGATCGCCACCGCCAGAAGCGCGGCCGCGAGCACCACCACGAGTGCGCGCCGGCGGGACGGCCGGCCGCGCAGGCGGGCGCGCACGGCCGGCGCGAGGTCGCGATCCTCCGGCACCTCGATCCACGCCGCGAGCGCTCTCAGCTCCTGCTCGGTCACCGCTCCTCCTCCCCCACGGTTTCCGGCCGCGCGTCGCCGGCGTCGCCGGCGACGCCGGCAGCCTCGAGCTCGGCCCGCAGCCGGTCGAGCGCACGCGAGAGGCGCGACTTCACGGTGCCGCGACGGACGCCGAGCGCCGCCGCCGTCTCGGTCTCGGACAGGTCGAGGAAGTACCGGCAGGCGATCGCTTCACGGTCGGACTCGGACAGGCGGTCGAGCGCGGCGAGCAGCTGGCCTCGGCGCTCGGAGTCGAGGAGAGCCGCCTCCGGGGAGGGGGCCGCCTCCCCGGAAGGCACCTGTGCCGCCCGCAGCGCCAGCGCCGTCCGGCGGCCCGCCGACCGGCGCCGGTTGCGCGCCTCGTTCGCGACGATCCGCAGCAGCCACGGCTTGAACGGCGCGCCGGCCCGGAACCGCCACAGCGCCCGGTACGCCTTCACGAACCCGTCCTGAGCCGCCTCCTCCGCGTCCGCGGCACTGCCGGCAAGCAGGTAGGCGGTGCGGAAGGCGATCCCCTGGTATGCGCGCACGAGCTCCTCGTAGGCGTCGGCGTCGCCCCGCTGCGCGCGGGCGACGAGCTCTCGTTCGTCGAGTGGCCGGCCCACCACCGCCGCATATACACCCGCAGGGCTAGTCTGGTTCCCCTGAGGTTGTCGAGCGGAGGGCCGGGCTTGGCCCGGGCCTCCTGCGGAGGAGGATTGTGACGCGCGCGGTGGGGGTCAACCATGTCGCGATCGAGGTCGGCGACCTCGACGAGGCGCTCGCGTTCTACGGCCAGATCTTCGAGCTCACGCTCCGCGGACGGCACGGCCGCTCGATGGCGTTCATCGACATGGGCGACCAGTTCATCGCGGTCTCGGCGGGCCGCACGCAGCCGGCGGACGGGCCACGCCACATCGGGCTCGTGGTCGACCACCGCGAAGCCGCACTTGCCGCTGCGCGCGACGCCGGCGCGGAGATGCTCGGCGACAACGACTTCCTCGATCCCTGGGGCAACCACTTCCAGGTCCTCGACTACCGCGACGTCCAGTTCACGAAGACCGACCGCATCCTCGAGGGGATGGGGCTCTCCGGCCTGGAGAAACGGGAACGCGCGCTCGACGAGCTGCGCGCGAAGGGCCTGGCCGACTAGGACGGTAGGGCTTACGTGACCCGGAGAACGCACGCGCCGCCTGGTCGAGCTGCGGAGGCAGTCCGGCCGGCGCTGAAAATCAGTCGGAGCTGTCTACACCGGCCGCGCGACTCAGGTTCCACACGCTGCGCTCGACGGGCAGCGGCGGAGGATCGTCGCGTGGCCGCGCCGAAGTTCGGTGAGCACCGAGGCGGCGTTGTTCGCGTACGAGCGCTCCCGGAGCACGCGGTCCGGGTTCGTGCGGTGGACGAGCACGAACCGGCCGCGCAGCCCGGTGATGTCGATGGACTCACCTTCCTTCAGCGGCACGAGTCGTCCCCGAAGCCCGGCGAGATCCCCTGGCGGACGGCCGTCGCGTGCGGTCGGCCGCGCGCGCACTCGCTCGTCCAGAGCGGCGGCAGGCCGAGGGGCCGCGTCTCGTACGCGTCGCGGAGGCAGAAGCCCGTCTTGCGGTCCCGGCGCACGGGCGTCCCGTCGAGGCGACGAAGCTCGTACCGCTCGAATCCGGGGAGGTGCCAATGCCGGTGCGTCTCGGAGTGGACGTAGTGGAGGCGGACCGCCAGAGGGATCCGGCGCAAGCCCACGAGCTGCCAGGTCCGCATCTCGTCGTGCAGACGCCGCCCCTCCACGACCAGCGGGCCCCGTCCGACGTTGTCGACCGCCGATCCGAAGACGAGCAGCGACCGCCCGTCGTGCTGGACCACGGAGATGCCGAACGGCGTCGCCTGGTCGAGGTCGGGAAGCGGCGCCGCGAGAGCGAGGGCGGCCAGGGCGAGAGCGAGCACGTCCAGCGTCTACACCGCGGACGCCGGTCCGGTTTCAGGAGCGTCAGAGGACGGCTGCTTCGCCCAGCAGCGCCTTCACCTCGGCGTAGAAGTCGGGCACCGGTGCGACGCGGTAGTCGGGCCCGAATTCGAGTGTCCTCGGCCCCTCGGAGGTGTCGAGCGCGAGCACGACCTTCGCTTCCCCGGGGTAGTCGCGGACGACGTGCCCGAGCTCGCGCAGCACGCCGGCCGGCGCCTTGCGGGCGTCGACCTTGAGGCGGACCTCCGTTGGCGGGACGTAGGCGGAGAACTCGGCCACCTCGATCGCGATCAGCTTCGACTCGCCTTCCTTGTGGTCGACGCGACCTTTGAGCACGAGCACGCGATCGGTCTCGCAGAGCTCGCGCGAGGCAGCGTAGACGGAGTTGAAAACGACCGCCTCGGCGCTGCCGGTCAGGTCGTCGAGACGGAGGAAGACCATCGGCTCGCCCTTCTTCGTCGTCAGCTGCTTGACGGCGGAGACGATTCCGCCGACGGTGACGATCTCGCCGTCGCGGCAGCGCTCCAGGTCTCCGAGAACACGGTCACATTTTCGCTTGAGCTCAGCCGCAACTCCCGCCAGCGGGTGCTCGGAGATCCACAAACCGAGCGACTCCTTCTCGAGCCGGAGCAACTCCGCCTTCTCGTACTCGCCTGCGGGGATCTGGGCGTGGTGCCGCGGCCGGTCAATCCCTTCGTCGAAGAGGTCGAAGATCGACCCCTGACCGGAGCTTCGCGCCTCGTGCTCGCTGCCGCCCCACGAGAGCGCCTGGTCGAGGACCTCGACCATTCCCTTCCGCGGCGCGCCGGTCGAGTCGAGACCGCCGGACTTGACCAGCGACTCGAGCGCACGCTTGTTCACGACCTGCGGGTCGACGCGCTCGGTGAAGTCCCAGATCGACTCGAATGTCCCGCCCGCCTCGCGCGCCGAGACGATCGCGTTGCACGCGCTCTCGCCGACGTTCTTGACCGCGTTCAGGCCGAATCGGATCTTCCCCTCGACGACCGCGAAGTCGACCTGCGAGGTGTTCACGTCCGGCGGCAGCACCTCGATCCCGAGCTCGTGGCAGGCGTTCACGTAGAACGGCACCCGGTCCTTGGTGCTCATCACCGACGAGATCAGCGCCGCCATGTACTCGTGCGGGTGGTGGGCCCGCAGCCAGGCGGTGCGGTAGGCGATCAGCGCGTAGCCGGCTGCGTGCGACTTGTTGAAGGAGTAGTCCTGGGCCTTCTCGAGGTCGTCCCAGAGCTGGCGAGCGACCTGCGGGGACGTCTCGTTGGCGATACAGCCCTCGATGAACTTCTCCTTCAGCGAGGCCATCAGCGAGTGGATCTTCTTGCCGATCGCCTTGCGCAGGTCGTCGGCCTCGGCGGGCGTGAAGCCCGCAATCCGCTTCGCGATCTCCATCGACTGCTCCTGGTAGATCGAGATCCCGTACGTCCCCTCGGTGATCGAGCGCAGCCGCTCGTCGGGATAGGTGACCTGCTCGAGCCCGTGCTTGCGGCGCGCGTAGACCGGGATGTACTGCATCGGCCCCGGCCGGTAGAGAGCGACGAGCGCGATCAGGTCCTCGAACTCGGTCGGCTTCACCTGACGCAGCGCCTCGCGCATGCCCGAGGACTCGAACTGGAAGACGCCGATCGCGTCGCCGCGGGCGAGCATCTCGTAGGTCTTCGCGTCGTCGAGCGGGACCGCCTCGATGTCCAAGTCGCCGACGAGCTCGACCGCCTTGTCGATCACGTCCAGGTTGCGCAGGCCGAGGAAGTCGATCTTCAGCAGGCCGAGCTTCTCGACGTCTCCCATCGAGAACTGCGTGACCACCTCCTGGTCGGGGCCCTTCTGCTGGAGGGGCACGTACTCGATCAGCGGCCGGTCGCCGATCACGACGCCGGCGGCGTGGATCGAGTCGGCGCGGACGAGCCCTTCGAGCGGCTTCGCGAGGTCGACGATCTCCTTCACGAGCGGGTCGGCGTCGTAGGCGGCGCGAAGCTCCTGCCCGGGCTTGAGGCTGTCCTCCAGGTACACCTTCGGCCCCTCCGGGATCAGCTTCGCGACCCGGTCGACCGTCCCGTAGGGAACCTCGAGCACACGTCCGGCGTCGCGGACGGCGGCGCGGGCCATCATCGTCGAGAAGGTGATGATCTGGGCGACCCGGTCGCGGCCGTACTTCTCGGACACGTAGTTGATCACCCGGTCGCGGCCCGCGACCGCGAAGTCGATGTCCATGTCCGGCATCGACTTGCGGCCCGGGTTCAGGAAACGCTCGAACAGCAGTCCGTAGCACATCGGGTCGACGTCCGTGATCTCGAGGCAGTAAGCGGCGAGCGAGCCGGCGGCGGAGCCGCGGCCGGGCCCAACCTGGATCCCGCTCGTCTTCGCGAAGCGGACGAAGTCCCAGACGATCAGGAAGTAGTCGGCGAACCCCATCTCGCGGATCGTCTTCAGCTCGAACTGGAGGCGGTCGCGAAGCTCGTCGGTGATCGTCGCGTAGCGGCGCGCGAGCCCGGCCTCGCAGAGCTCGACCAGGTACTCGAAGGCGCCGCGGTCGTCCGGGGTCGGGAACCTGGGCAGGAGCAGGCGGTCGGTCTCGATCGTCACCGTACAGCGCTCGGCGACCTCGAGCGTGCGGCGGAGCGCGTCCGGGTAGGCGGCGAAGTCCTGCGCCATCTCGGCCGGGGTCTTGAAGAAGAACTGGTCGGTGTCGAAGCGCCAGTGGTTGGGGTTCTTCAGCGAGTCGCCGGACTGGATGCAGAGGAGCGCCTCGTGTGCGCGCGCGTCCTCGTGCATGAGGTAATGGACGTCGCCGGTGGCCACGAGCGGCAGCCCGGTCGCCTCGGCGAGCTTCGCGAGCTGCGGGTTGATCCGCTGCTGTGGCTCGAGGCCTGCGTTCTGGATCTCCACGTAGGTCGAGTCCTGGCCGAAGATCTGGACGAGCCGGTCGAGGTCGGCGGCGGCGTCCTGCGGGCGCGTCTCCTCGAGCGCTTTCGCGACCCGTCCCGAGAGGCACCCCGAGAGGACGACCAGCCCCTCGGCGTGCCGTTCGAGCAGCTCCCAGTCGACCCGCGGCTTGTAGTAGTAGCCCTCCAGGTAGCCCAGCGACGACAGCCGGATCAGATTGGCGTAGCCCTCGTTCGACTCGGCGAGGACGGTCAGGTGCGCGTACCCCTTCTCCTGGCGGCGACGGTCGTCGGTGACGTAGACTTCGCAGCCGACGATCGGCTTGATGCCCTGCTTCTTCGCCTCGCGGTGGAGCTCGACGGCGCCGGCCAGCGAGCCGTGGTCGGTGAGCGTGACCGCCGGCATCTCCAGCTCAGCCGCCCGGGCGGCGAGCGCCGGGATCCGGCACGCCCCGTCCAGGATCGAGTACTCGGAGTGGACGTGCAGATGGACGAAGGGCGCCTCGGACACCGGAGGGCCATCGTACTACCGGGTCAGGACCGCACCTTCGGCGCGAGCCCCGGGCAGCGTGAGTCACGCAAGCGCCGCTCGCCGAAGGGACAGGCTTCAGCCTGTCCCTTGCCTTTAGCCCCGCCCACGCAGGGGCGACGGAAGCGTGCCGAATGCGTGCCGGGCTACTCGGCGGGCGGCGCGTCGCTCTCCGCGCCGACCTCCTCGACGACGAGGATCTCCTCCTCTTCCCCGCCGCCGCGCTTCTTCGCCTTCCAGACGGCAAGGGCGCCGCCGGCGGCCACGACCACGGCCACGACCTTCGCAGCCCGCTTCTTTCCTTCTTTCGATCCGCCCCCGTTCTGCGACGGTAGCGCGCGTCTCGCCTTCATCTGGGCGACGCGCTTGACGGTCGTCCAAGTCGCCCACCCGATGACGGCGTTCCGCCTGTTGACGATGCTCATTCCCCCTCCGATCTCTAGGCGTTTGCCGGGACCCTGCGCTTCGGCGGCATGTGGATCGGCCGCCCGAGCGCGACCAGCCCGGCTTCCTTGATCGCCTCGGACAGTGTCGGGTGCGGCGCGATCCCGTCGGCCACCGTCTCGACCGTCGCCTCCGCGTCGATGGCGACGACGCCCGCCTCGACCAGGTCGGTGACGTGCGGCCCGACCATGACCACGCCAAGCAGTTCCCCGTAGCGCGTCTCGTGAATCGACTTGACCCACCCGGTGGTCGCGTCCTGCATCACCGCCCGCGCATTCGCCACCCAGGGGAACCTCCCGACGGCCACGTCCTCGCCGTACTGCTCCCGGGCCTCTGCCTCCGTCAGGCCGACGCCGGCGATCTCGGGTTCGGTGTAGATCGGGCGCGGCACTGCCCTCGCGTCCACGACCGCGTCATGCCCGGTCGCGTTCTCTGCCGCCACCTCGCCCTCCCGGAAGGCAGTGTGCGCGAGCTGCCAGTAGCCGGCGCAGTCGCCGACGGCGTAGATGTGTGGCACGGCGGTCCGCCGGTGGTCGTCGGTCGCGATCCCCGTGCGGCGGTCGACATGGACGCCGATCTCCTCGAGGCCCAGCGCCTCGACGACCGGGGCCCGCCCGACCGAGACGAGCATCAGGTCGGCGTCGACCGTCTCGCCCTCTCCGAAGTGGACGGTGAGCATGCCGTCGTGGTCCTCGACCTTGGTGCACTGCTTCTCGAGATGCAGCGCGATCCCGCGCTTGCCGAACTGCTTCGCGAGCTCGGCGGCGGCGTCCTCGTCCTCCATCGGGATCAGCCGCGGGAGCATCTCGACGATCGTCACCTGCGAGCCGAACCGCTGGAAGATCGACGCGAACTCGCAGCCGATGATCCCGCCCCCTAGCACGACGAGCCGCTCGGGCACCCGTTCCTGGGCGAGCAGGCCGGTGGAGTCGACGCAGAGGGGCGAGTCGAGGCCCTCGATCGGCGGCCGCATCGGGTACGAGCCGGTGGCGACGATCGCACTGATGAAGGTGATGTCCTCGGCCCTTTCCACCGCGATCGTGTTCGCGTCCGTGAAGCGCCCGGTCCCCTTCACCCAATCGACACCGTTCGCCTTGAACAGGGAGGCGACGCCGCCGGTCATCTGCTCGACGACGCCCGCCTTCCACACGTTCGCGGTCGGCAGGTCGAGCTTCGCAGAGCCGACCTCGACCCCGAACTTTCGAAAGCTCTCCTCCGCCTCCTTCAGCGCGAACGCAGTCTGCACCCACGCCTTCGTGGGGATGCAGCCGACCCGCAGGCAGGTGCCGCCGAGCTCGGGCTCCTGCTCGACGCAGACGGTCTTCGCGCCGAGCTGAGCGGCACGGATCGCAGCGGTGTATCCCCCGGGGCCTCCGCCGAGGACGGCGACGTCGCATTCCACGCCTCGATCCTAGACGCTGGCGGTCTCGGCCCGGGCGGGTGCCAGGGCATCGCACCGGGCGAGCCACGGCGTCGCCTCGAGCCGCTCGAAGATCTCGCGGGCCTCGCCGAGCAGCGGCTCCGCCTCGGCGGCCCGCCCATGCTCGTGAAGCAGCTCGCCGTGCTCGAGGAGCGTCACCGCGAGCCAGAACCGGAGCTCCAGCTCTCGAAAGCGGGCCGCTGCGGCAGCGAAGCTCGAATCGGCGACGTCAGCGGTCGCAAGGCGCGCGCGGAACCGGTGCGCCTGCCCGTCGAGGAACGGGGGTCGCACGCCGAGCG
The DNA here is from genome assembly GCA_046723985.1 of Actinomycetota bacterium. Classification (GTDB taxonomy): domain Bacteria; phylum Actinomycetota; class Thermoleophilia; order Gaiellales; family Gaiellaceae; genus DATBLE01. Next base: position 15,989 of record JBKOVQ010000095.1, read on the forward strand.
GAAGCCTCTCGATATCGGCGAGCAGCTCCTCGGCCTTGTCACGATCGCCGATCGTGAGCGCGGCCTCGATCCCGTGCACGTAGGCGTGCTTGACCGCCTGATTCGCGATTCCGATAGTCCGCTGGCTGGCGGTCGCCCGTTCGGCTGCGACGACGGCCTCGGCGAACCGACCCTCGGCGCACCGCACTGCCGCCTCGGAGGCCGCGTAGCAAGCACGG
>JBKOVQ010000265.1:0-17893 GCA_046723985.1 Actinomycetota bacterium
CCCGCCCGCGAACCGAGAGCGTCGTCCCGTGCGTGGCCGCGCGCTCGATCCGGACGCGGTAGACGCAGTCGACGTCGCAGGCAAGCGAGATCGGGAAAGTGCCCGGGTTCGACGGCGGCCGTCCTTGCGGGAACCACCGCACACCGACCCTCGGAGTCACCTCGAGCCCTGCGCAGACCAGCTCGTTCCGACGAGAGCGGTCGGCCGCGGCGGCGACGGCGGTCAGGCTCGACTTGGGCGTACCGTCAACGTAGTAGACGCCCGACTGCCAGCCTGCGTGCACCTTCTCGTCGATCAGCGAGAAGACGAGGAACGCCTTCACGTTCGGCTGGCAGAAGGCGAGCTCGATCGCCTGCGCGTAGTAGGCCGCCTGCGTCGCCTCGTCGACCGGGTGGATCGTCGTCGGCTCGATGCCGGTGTAGAGCCCTTCCTTCGACGCCGGAATCTGGCTCTCGACCCCGAACTCGTCGTAGACGATCGGCAGCGTCGAGCCCTTCTGGGCGGTGCCGTCGAATGCCTGACCGAGCGTGGTGACGAGTTTGGGGTAGTCGGCGATCGTCATCGTCGTGTCGTTCGGATGGGTCAGCGTCGGCGGCTCGTCCGAACGGAGCATGTACGGATGGAAGGAGAAGGCGTCCATGATCGGCGCCGTCCGGCCGCTCGCCCGGTACGCGCTCCCCATGTCCTGGATGAACGCCGTGGGTGAATGCGTGTCCCGGCCGGTGTTCGGCCGGTCGACACCCGCGTGCGAGAGCGACCCGCCGATCACTTCGATCGCCGGCGAGATCGCCTTCAGCGCGTCGTAGGACTTCGCGAGCAGCGAGACGTACGGGCCGGCAGCGACGTCCTCGCCGTTCGGTCCGAACTGGGGCAGCCGGAACCGATTCAGGTTCGGCTCGTTCCCGATGATGAAGTGGCGGGCGCCTGGGACCGCCCGCGCGATCGCCGCCACCCACGCGGTGAAGTCTCCCTGGTCGCCGTTGCTGAGCGGTGTCTGGGAGCTCCCGAAGGGATAGAGCGAGACGTAGACCGTCGTGCTCGTCTTGGCGGCGGCGTCGACGACGTCCCGCAGGTGGTCGACGCTCTCCTGCTCGGGTGCCCGCCGCCCGCGCGCCCAGGTCAGCGTCACGCGAACGGCGTCTCCGAGGTTCGCCTGCTCGGCGAGGTCGAGTGAGTCGTCCGACTGGAGCGCCTCCTGATTGACCGCGCCCACGAGCATGCGCGGCCCGCCGGCGAAGGCAGCCGGCGCGAACGTGAGCGCTGCGAGCACGACGAGGGCGGCGCGAACCATGCTCACCGGTACACGGTGCCAGCCATTTCTAAAGATCGTGTTTACACGCTGTTCGGGTCGGTTTCTTGCCTCGAGCTCCCCGAGATGAGCGAGAATGCGCAGGCGCTTGCCGGAGCGACACGTCCCAGCGGGTCACCGGCGACGCACGAGTGGGGGCCGGGAGCTGCGGCGTTCCGGCCCCTCTCGATCGTCTTCGGGAGACGGGCCGGTCAGGGCCGCTGAGGCACGGGCGCCGGCGTGAGCGCGGCCTTCAGCGCCCGGAAGACCCGGGCGGGCATCCCCTCGTGCACCGGAACGAGGCCCCCGAGCTCCAGCCGCGCCAGCTCCACCCGCCCCTGGGCGCGCACCGTACGGAAGCCGAAGTCGGCCAGGAAGTCCGACGGGAACACGGTTCGGTGGACGAGGAAGCGCTCGTAGGTCGACTCACCCTCTGGATACCGGTACGCAAACGCTTCCAGCGCCTTCGCCCCGCGATCCTTCGCGTCGCCGATCGCGGCGAGAAAGAGCGACTGCATCACCCACGGTGTGGCCGCGTCGACGACGTAGGCACAGGTGACGAGCACTGCCTCGGGCGAGGGTGGGCCCGCGGGTAGCGCGGCCGCCCGTGGGAAGAGCTCCGACGGCCCGCACTGCATCGAGCCGAGCAGACGTCCGTCGGCGTCGTAGTAAACGGTGCCCCAGGCCCCCCACTCCTCCTCCGCCTTGGCGATCCAGCGGCGCTTGTCCACGCCGCGTGTGCGCGACTGCCACCAGACGCACTCGTGGCAGACCGAGGGGGCGGTCTCCAGCGTCGCACCCGTGAGTCCGGCGACGCGCGGCGCCATCAGGCGCGGACGGGGCCGACCTCGGCCACGACGACGTCGACCCGCGCGGGCTCCAGATCGGCCATCCGAGCGAGGTACTCGGTCACACGCGCCTGCACCTCCGAGCCCACCGGACCGAACACCGCCCCCCACTCGAGGACAACGTGCAACTCGACGGACGCACGGCCGTCCTCGCCGGTTGTGATTCGCACCGGCCGATGGCGCGGGAGGTGGCTCTCGACGAGCCCGTGCACACCGTCGACCTCGAGGGCGGCGTCGGCCGCGTAGCGAGCGAGAACGTCCGGCGAGATGCTGGCGTGGCCCTCCACTAGGCCGATTGTAAGACGAGCTCCGTTGCCTCCGGTCTCGCGAAGAACCGGAACGGGACGAAGGTCGTGCCCAGCCCGGAGGAGACGTGCAGCACCCCTCCCGCCCGCTGGTAGAGCCCGTGGTTGTACAGCGCGCGCGGATGGGCGATCCGCACCTTCCCTCGGCCGTACGGCAGGCAGATCTGCCCGTCGTGCATGTGCCCTGAGAGGACGAGGTCGAACAAGCCCTCGGGCAGGAAGTCGACGATGCGCGGGAAGTGGCAGAGCAGGATGCGCAGGTCGGCCTCGGGCTCGGCGAGCTCCCACGGCCGGGCCTCGCGCCGCATGTATGTACGCGGGTCGACGCCCACGAGCTGGACGCGCCGTCCGCGGAGCTCGACCGTGACCGAGCTGTCGGCGAGAAGGGTGCCGCGGCCGAGGTCGACCTCGCCGACCGGCTTCGAGAACGGGTCACGGCTGTCGGCGTAGTCGTGGTTGCCGAGAACAGCATAGACGGGCGGCAAGCGGTCGATCAGCGCCCTCAGGCGGTCTGCTCCTTGGGGCCGTGCGAGAAGGTCGCCCGTGACCAGCACGAGATCCGGGTCGCGTTCGGCCACCCAGTCGACCGCCCGCCCGACCGCGTTCGAGCCCGGCGACGGGACGCCGAGGTGGAAGTCCGAGAGGTGCGTGATGCGCAGGCCGACGAGCTCGTCCACGAGTCCTGCCAGGCCGACGTCGAGCTCCTCGAGCCGCACCCAGGCGGCCTCGTACAGACCCCAGGCAACACCGGCGGTTGCGACACCGGCCAGTGCGGCGAGGCCCGTGCGAACGCGCTCGCGCGTCAGACCGACAGCTTCTCGACGACCGGCTCGACCGAGACGACGTGCCGCTTGAACTTCAGCTCCGACTCGGTCAGCCCAGCGGCGACGCCGACGAGCTGCGAGAGGTGGATGATCGGCATGCGGTACGTGCGGCCAGTCGTCGCCTCGAGCTTTTGCTGCCAAGCGTCGAGCGAGAGGTGGCACAGCGGACAGGGCGTGACCATCGCATCGGCGCCGGCCTCCATCGCCTGCTCGATCGGCTGGATCAGCTCGCCCAGCGCCGTCTCCTCGCGCGCCTGGATGATCGGAAAGCCGCAGCACTTGATCTTCGCCGGATAGTCGACCGGCTCGCCGCCACAGGCGCTGATGATCCGCTCCAGCGACCAAGGGCGGTCGGGATCCTCGAAGCCGAGGATCTTCGACGGGCGCAGGATCTGACAGCCGTAGAACGGCGCGATCTTCAGTCCCTTCAGCCCCTTGTGCGCGACCTGCTTGAGCAGCTCGAACCCTTCGCCCTCGGCGATCAGCCAGAGGAAGTGCTTGACTTCGATCCCGCCCGAGTACGGCGGCACCCCGACCCGCTCGAGGTTCTCGTTCACCCGCGCGCGCAGGGCGTCGTCGTTCTTGAGCTGCCAGTTCGCCTGCCGAAGGTTGAGCGTGCAGACGTTGCAGATCGTCATCAGCGTGTCGGCACCGGTCGCCTCGCCGTACGCGAGGATGCGCGCGTTCAGGTGGAGGTAGTAGTCGGGCTCCGCCTCGTGGATGTCGCCGGCGCCACAGCACGTGACCGACTCGAGCTCGTCCAGCTCGATCCCGAGCTTCGGCGCGAGCGCCTGCGTCGAGGTGTCGAGCTCTTTCGCCGAGAGCGAGGCGAGGCAGCCCTTGTAGTAGGCGACCTTTGGCATCAGTCGCCGCCCTCTTCGGCTTGGAGCTCAGGCTGCTGCTCGGGAGCAATCCGGCTCGCCGGCCCGGTGCCGGGCTCCCCGTGGCCCTCGGCGAACTCGATGTACGCGAGCCCCTTCTCGCCCTGGACGATCCCGGCGGCACCGTCGCGGCCCTGCTCCTTGACGAGGTCGTAGAGCCCGCGCGCCTGGTCGACGTGCTCGGCGACGTGCGGCGGGAACGGCAGCGGCACCTTGCCGCGCCGGGCGAGGCTCATCGCGAACTTCGTCTGCTTGATCGAGGAGACGACGCCCTGCGTCTTCGGCACGAGCTCCGTCTCGCGCAGCCACCCGGTCGTCTTCGCCGAGGTGACGAACCACTTCGCGTGCTTGGCGCCCATGTCGTGGTCGATCCCGTGCTTGATCGACTCGGCCCCGAGCTTGGCAATCGCGTCGCGCGGGTCGACCCCCTTCGGGCAGCGCTCCTGGCAGAAGTAGCAGCGGGTGCAGTCCCAGATCCCGTGCTCGGAGTTGTATGCCTCGAGCCGCTCGATGGTCGCCTCGTCGCGTGCATCGCCGACGAACCGCATGCCCTTGGCGAGCGCCGCCGGGCCGAGAAACTCGGGGTCCGACTCCATCGAGTTGCACTCGGAGACGCAGCATCCGCAGTTGATGCACAGCGCCTCCTTGTGGATCACCTCGGTCTCGGCAGGCGAGACGTGAAACTCCTTCTCCTCCGGCGCCTCCAGGTAGCCGGGCTGGAGCCACGGCTTCATCGCGCGCATCTTCTGCCAGAAAGGCCCCATGTCGACGACGAGGTCCTTGACGATCGGCAAGTTCCCCATCGCCGAGATCACCGGGACGTGCCCCGCCTCGACGATCGGCAGCATCCGCTCCTTGCAGGCGAGCACCGCGCGGCCGTCCATCCGCATGCCGCAGGAGCCGCAGATCATCATCCGGCAGCTCTTGCGGTAGGACAGCGTCCCGTCGATCTGGTCCTTGACGATGTCGAGCACGTCGAGCAGGCACGCCCACTCGGGCGCCTCGACCTCGTACTGCTTGAGCTCCCGCTCGCCAGTCTCGGCGTCGTACCGCCAGATCTTGAGGGCGACGTCCATCAGTACTTGCGCTCCTGCGGCTGCCACTTGGTCACGGTGACCGGCTTCCAGTCGAGGACCGGACGGTCGGCGATCCAGCGGACGATCGTGTGCTTCATGTAGTTCGCATCATCGCGGACGGGGTAGTCGTACGGCCTCGCATGCGCGCCGCGGCTTTCCTTGCGCGCGAGCCCGGACACGACCATGCAGTCGGCAAGCTCGAGCAGGAACCCGAGCTCCAGCGCCTGGGTCAGGTCGCTGTTGAAGACGTCTCCCTTGTCCTCGACGACCACCCGCTCGAACCGCTCGCGCAGACCGGCGACGATCTCCTGCTGCTGGAGCATCTGCTCCTCGCGGCGGAAGACGCCGAAGTTCTCGTGCATCGTCTGGCCGAGCTCCTCGCGAATCTTCCACGGCCGCTCGCCGTCGGTGCGGTCGAGCAGCTCCTTGAGCTCGCGCTCCGTGTCGGCGACGACGCCCTCGGGGACGGTGACGGTCGTGTTCGCGAGCGCCCATTCGGCGGCGTGGCGGCCGGCGCGCTTGCCGTACGTGATCGTCTCCATCAGCGCATTGCCGCCGAGACGGTTGGCGCCGTGGACGGAGACGCACGCGCACTCGCCGGCGGCGTAGAGGCCCTCGAGCTCGGTGCGCCCCCAGACGTCCGTGTCGACGCCGCCCATGTGGTAATGGGCGCCCGGCCGGACCGGGATCGGGTCGTGGATCGGGTCGATCCCGACGAAGGTCATCGAGAGCTCGCGGGTGCCGTGCAGCCGCTCGACGATCTTCTCCGCACCGAGGTGGCGCAGGTCGAGGAGGACGTTGCCGTCCACGCCTCGGCCCTGGTCGATCTCGGTCTGCTCGGCGCGGGAGATGACGTCGCGCGAGGCGAGCTCCATCGCGTTCGGCGCGTAGTCCTTCAGGAACCGCTCGCCCTCGGAGTTGAGCAGGTAGGCGCCCTCGCCGCGGCAGCCCTCTGTGATCAGGACGCCGGACGGGGCGAGCGTCGTCGGGTGGAACTGCATCATCTCCATGTCCTTCAGCGGCACGCCGGCGCGGAGTGCCATGGTCATCCCGTCGCCCGTGCAGGAGTACGCATTGGTCGTCCCGACGTAGAGGCGGCCGGCGCCGCCGGTGCAGAGGATCACCGTCTTGGCGCCGATCGTCTTCAGACCGCCGTTGAGCAGGTCCCAGCAGATGACTGCCTGGCACCGACCGTCGTCGACGACGAGCTTCCAGGCGAAGTACTCCTCGAGGACGAGGACGTCGCGCTTCATCATCTGCTCGTAGAGCACCTGGATCAGGACGTGGCCGGTGATGTCGGCCGCGTAGGCGGTACGGGGCTCCCCGGCGGCGCCGAACGGGCGCTGGGCGATCTTCCCCTCCGGCGTGCGCGAGAAGACCGCGCCCCAGTTCTCGAGCTGATAGACGTCGTCGGGCGCTTCGTCGCAGAGCACCTGGATCGCGTCCTGGTCGCCGAGGTAGTCGGAACCCTTGACCGTGTCGAAGGCGTGCTTCTCGGGGTCGTCCTCGGAGGCGTTCCCGAGCGCCGCGTTGATCCCGCCCTCGGCCGCGCCGGAGTGGCTGCGGACCGGGTGGATCTTCGAAACCACGGCGACGTCCGCGCCGACGTCGAACGCCTCGATCGCGGCGCGCATTCCGGCGCATCCGGCGCCGACGACGACCACGTCGTACTTCGCGTCCACGAAATCTGACGCTATCTAAACGCGCGGACCAGCGGATGCGACAGCGTCACCGGCCGAGTCCGCGAACTGCTCGAAGTTGGCGCGGAACATCCTGGCGAGCTCGCGCGCCTTGCGGTCGTAGGCGTCCGGGTCGCGCCAGGTCGAACGCGGATCGAGGAGGGCGGTCTCGACTCCCAGCGCCGACACCGGAACCTCGAACCCGAAGAGCGGGTCGGTGCGGTACTCGACGCTCCGCAGGCCTTCGTCGAGCGCGGCCCGGAGCAGTGCCCGAGTCGCCGAGATCGGCATGCGGTGCCCCTCGCCGAAGGGCCCGCCCGTCCAGCCCGTGTTCACCAGCCAGACCGTCGCGTGCGGGTGCGCGTCGAGCTTCTCGCCCAGCATGCGCGCGTACACCGCCGGCCCCTGAGGCAGGAACGGCGCGCCGAAACAGGTCGAGAACGTTGCCTGCGGTTCCGTCACGCCGATCTCGGTCCCGGCGACCTTCGCCGTGTAGCCGGAGAGGAAGTAGAACATCGCCTGGTCGCGGGTCAGCCGCGCAATCGGCGGCAGGATCCCGAACGCGTCCGCGGTGAGCATGATCACTGCGCTCGGATGGCCCGCCTGCTTGGAGGGCAGCGCGTTCGCGATCTGCTCGAGCTTGTAGGCGGCGCGCGTGTTCTCGGTCTTCGAGGCGTCGTCCAGGTCGAGGATGCCGTTCTCGTCCACGACGACGTTCTCGAGGATCGTCCCGAAGGTGCGGGTCGTCTTGTAGATCTCCGGCTCGGCCTCGGCCGACAGCCGGATCACCTTCGCGTAGCAGCCGCCCTCGATGTTGAAGATGCCGCTGTCCCCCCAGCCGTGCTCGTCGTCGCCGATCAGCGACCGCTCCGGGTCGGCCGAGAGCGTCGTCTTGCCGGTTCCGGAGAGGCCGAAGAAGATCGCGACCCGGCCGTTCGCGTCGACGTTCGCCGAACAGTGCATGGGGAAGACGCCCTCGAGCGGGAGCCGGTCGTTCATGACCGTAAAGACCGACTTCTTGATCTCCCCGGCGTAGAAGGTGCCGCCGATCAGCACTTCGGTGCGGCCGGGATGGAGCACGATGAAGGTGCTGCTGCGCGTCCCGTCCTCGTCGGGGTCGGCCTCGATTGCCGGCGCATGGAGGACGAGTGCCTCGGGCTCGAAGTCCTCCAGCTCCTCGGCGATCGGGTCGATGAACATCGTCTTCGCGAACAGCGCGTGGTACGGCCGGTCGGTGATCACCCGGACCGCGATGCGGTGAGCCTCGTCCGCGCCGGCGAACGCGTCGACCACGTAGAGGTCTTGGGTGTCGAGGTGGGCGACCACCTTCTCGCGGAGCGCGTCGAAGTGCTCCTCGGAGAGGGGCTGGTTGACCTTGCCCCACCCGATCCGGCTTTCGGATCCAGGTTCCAGGACGACGAACTTGTCCTGCGGCGAGCGGCCGGTGTAGCGGCCGGTGTCGACGCACAGCGGCCCTCCCTCTGCGAGGCGGCCCTCACCCCGCGCCAGCGCGTGCGTGTAGAGCAGCGCGGTGGTCGGCTGGCGGTAGACGCGTCCCTCGGGATTCAGCCCGTGCAGTCCGAGCGGGGTCTCAGTCGTGATCGCGATCGCAGCTCTCCTCGGATCCGAATCCTACGTGCCCTCGACGAGCAAACGGTGAACCTGCATCGTCACGTGCCGCCCGACGACGGTCGCGGAGGCAACGCAGAGCGCCTCGTTCGCCCACGCGTACCGTTCGTCGTCGGACTCCAGAGTCATTGCCAGCGCGACGTCGAAGCTGCGCCCGTTCTCGTTCTTGCGGCCGAGGCCGGTCAGCGAGAAGACGATCCGGGCACCGTCGTCCGTCGCAATCGCCCCGGCGAGGTCGGCGAGCAGCACGCCGTCGCCGCGGACGCGCGGGTTGTTCGAGAAGCGCACGGAGCCTTCCACGCGCGGGCCCGTCGCCCGCCCGGTTCCGGCGGCATAGCCGGTGCCGTCGAGGCCGCCGTACGGGCGTACGACGACGTACTCACCCTCGTACCGCAGGTCGAGGTCGAAGATGTGCTCGAGCCTCATTTCCGCGCCGAGGAGCCTACCTCCGGCCACCGACTGCGCAAGTAACACAGTGTCACTAGCGTTGCTTTGGGCGCCGCGAGACGCTTTCGGAGCAAGTAACACAGTGTTACAAGCACTTGTGTAGGGGTCGCCGCGGCCGGATCGAATTTGGGGGAGAGATGGACGAGATCGACCGCCTGCTGGCGAGCCCTGGGCTCTCGGACTCCACCCGCCGGGCCTACCGCACCGACCTGGTGCAGTTCGCGGCGTGGTTGCACTCACGAGGCCTGAAGCTCGACGACGTCGACGTGCGCGTCCTCTCGGACTACGTCGCCGACCTCGGACGCCGGCGACCGAAGCTCGCGCCCGCGACCATCGGCCGCAAACTCTCCGCCGTCCGCGCCCTGCTCCGCTCGGCGCTCGGGCCGGCGCGCGTGCCGGATGCATCACTCGCTCCCAAGCGTCCGCGCCGCCTGCCGTCCGCTCCAAAGATGGACGAGGTCGATGCCCTCCTCGACGGCATCGAGCGCGACGGCCCTCTGGGCCTGCGGGACCGGGCCCTCGTCGAGCTCGTCTACTCCGCCGGGCTGCGCAGCGCAGAGGCGGTCGGCCTCGACCTCCAGGACGTCGACTTCGACCAGGAGCTCGTCCACGTGCGCGGGAAGGGTGGCAAGGAACGCACGGTCCCGCTCGGCGAGGAGGCCGCCCTCCAACTCGCACGTTACCTTCGCGACGGCCGGCCCCAGCTCGCTCGAGGGGCCGAGAACGCCGTCTTCCTCTCCGCCCGCGGCCGCCGCCTCGACACCAGCACGCTCCGTCGCCTGACGCCGAACCCGCATCGGCTGCGCCATGCGTTCGCAACCCATCTGCTCGAGGGCGGCGCCGACCTCCGCGTGATCCAGGAGCTGCTCGGACACAGCTCGCTCTCCACCACACAGATCTACAGCCATGTCGACGGCCGCCGCCTGCGCCGGGTCTACGACAAGGCCCACCCACGGTCGTGACCGCGGACCCACAGCTCGACGGCTTCCTCGCCTTGCTCGGGACCAGGCGTGCGCCGCGGACGGTCGAGGCCTACCGCCGCGACCTCGCGCACCTCGGAAACCACCTGGGCCGCCCGATCGCCTCCGCGACGACGGACGACCTGCGCACCTATCTCGCCCAGCTCAGGGCGGACGGGCTCGCACCGGCGACGATCTCGCGGCGGGTCTCGGCCGCGCGCGCCTTCTTCGCCCACCAGGTCCTGCTCGGCGCCCGGACGGACAACCCCGCCGCCGAGCTCGAGTCCCCGCGTCGCCGTCCCAAGCTGCCGCGAACGCTCTCCCCGCGCGAGACGGAGCGCCTGATCGAGGCGGCCGCCGGCACCACCCCTCGCGCTCTCCGTGACAGCGCACTGGTGGAGCTGTTGTACGGCGGGGGACTCCGCGTAAGTGAGGCGGTCGGCCTCGAGCGCGCCGCGGTGGACCTCGACGAGCGTCTCGTCCGCTGCATCGGCAAAGGGAACAAGGAACGGATCGTGCCAATCGGCCGGTCGGCGGCCGAGGCGCTGCGCCGCTACCTCTCGCGCGGCCGACCGTACCTCGACCGCCGCCTCAGGCCGGAGCTGTTCCTCAACGCGCGCGGCGGTCCCCTCACCCGGGCGGGTGCGTTCCTGATCATCCGCCGGCTCGCCGAGAAGGCCGGCCTCGATCCCGAGCGCGTCCACCCCCACCTTCTCCGCCATTCGTTCGCGACGCACCTGCTCGAGGGCGGAGCCGACCTGCGGTCGGTCCAGGAGATGCTCGGCCACGCCGACCTTGCGACCACCCAGATCTACACGCACGTCTCCGATCGCCGCCGGCGCGAGGCCTACTTCCAGGCGCACCCGCACGCCCGCCGGCGAGGCGGGGGCTAGCGGCTCTTCCGCTTCAGCCCGGCTGCGACCTTCGCCGCAGTCTCGGCCAGGTCGCGTTCCTGCCGGTCGTCGTCCGCGAGCCCTTGGAGCAGCGCGATCGTGTCCCGGTGAGCGGAGCCGTTCTTCAGGCAGACGATCGCGAGTCGGCGCACCGCCTGGTTGTCGTCCGTGGTTGCCAGCCGGTGGAGCGCTGACCGCACCGAGTTGACCGCGCCGGGCGCGTCCCGCGACAGCAGCTCCAGAGAGATCAGTGCCGACCCGCGGCAGGCCGGGCTGTCGTCGTCGAGCCCCCGCGCGAGGAGCTCGATCTTCCGGCGGAACCGGAACTGGCCGACCGCGCGGTAGGCGACCGCGCGCACGCGGTAGTCCGCGCTTCTCGCGTCGGCCTCGACCTCGTCCTCCCACTGTCGCCGGAGATCAGCAATCCCTCGCTCGTCGCCCGCCTGCGCGAGCGCATCGGCCTGGGCCGCTGCCTCCTGGAGGGTCAGGACGGCGCCGCGGTCAGCGAGCGAGGCGCTGGGCCGACGTAGCGGGCGTTCGGCCGGAAGAGTCGGCCGGTGCGCTTCTGCTCGAGGATGTGTGCCGACCAGCCGGCGACGCGCGAGCAGGCGAACATCGCCGGCGCGAGCGGCGGCGGGATCTCGGCGATGTCGAGGACGATAGCGGAGTAGTACTCGACGTTCGTCTTCAGCGGACGCTCTGGGTGGCGGCGCTCGAGCTCAGCGAGGGCGGCGGCTTCCAGCTTCTCGGCGATCTCGATCTGCGGCGAGCCGAGCTCGCGCGCCGTCTCCTTCAGGATCCGGGAGCGTGGGTCCTCCGCCCGGTAGATCCGGTGGCCGAAGCCCATGATCCGCTTGCCGGAGTCGAGCGTGTCCTTGACCCACTTCTCGGGGTCGCCGGTCTCGGCCACCTCCTGGAGCATCGGCTTCACGTACGCGGGCGCGCCGCCGTGCAGCGGCCCCGAGAGCGCGCCCACAGCCGCCGAGAGCGCGGCGCCGCAGTCGGCGCCGGTGGAGGCGACGATCCGGGCCGTGAAGGTGGATGCGTTCAGCCCGTGCTCGGCGGTGCAGATCCAGTAGGTGTCGATCGCACTGGCGGCCTTCGGGTCGGCTTCGCCGCGCCACTGGAGCAGGAACCGTTCGGCGGCCGTCCTCCCCTGCGCAACGACGTCGGCCGGGATCTCGTCGGTGTGGCCGTCGGCGATCCGGGCCGAACGCGCGACGATGCCCATCATCTGGGCCGACAGCCTCCCCAGGTCCTCTCGCGCCTGTACGTCAGAGATCTCGTTGAGCTTGCCGAGCTGCCATCGGGCGGCCATGCGCGCGGTCTCCGCCTGGAGGTCGGAGGGCGCGTTGCCGGTCAACCCGACCGGCTCATAGGGCTCCGGCTCCGGCATCTCGGAATCCAGGTCGTCGTCGACGAGCAGGCCCCAGACCCGCTCGTACGGGTACTGCCCGACCAGCTCTGTGATGTCGACGCCGCGGTAGCGGAGGACGCCGCCGTCCTTGTCCGGCTCGGCGATCTCCGTCTCGACGGCGACGATGCCCTCGAGGCCGGGCTTGAACTCCTCGGCCATGCGGCCTGGAATGTACCCGGACCGGCGACAACGACACGCCGGTAGAGTCAGGGCCCGTGGCGCACCGCGTGACACTGATTCCCGGGGACGGCACGGGACCCGAGCTGACCGAGGCGACCCGCCGGGTTCTCGAGGCGACCGGGGTCGAGTTCGACTGGGACGTCCAGCACGCCGGCACGGACGTGATGGAGGAGAACGACGGCAACCCTTTGCCGCCCGCGACCCTGGACTCGATCCGCGAGAGCGGGGTCGCGCTGAAAGGGCCGATCACGACGCCGGTCGGCGGGGGCTTCCGCTCAGTCAACGTGGGTCTCCGCAAGGAGCTCGACATGTATGCGCAGGTGCGGCCGTGCAAGTCGTACCAGGGCGTCCGCACGCGCTTCGACGACGTCGACCTGATCATCGTCCGCGAGAACACCGAGGATCTGTACACCGGGATCGAGTTCGAGGAAGGCACGCCCGACGCCGAGGAGCTGATCGCCTGGATCGAGTCGAAGGGCGGCCGGCTGCGTTGGAACGACGCGGGCATCTCGATCAAGCCGATCTCGGTGACCGGTACGCGCCGGATCTTCGAGTTCGCCTTCGACTACGCGCGCCGAAACGGCCGCCGGAAGATCACGGCCGTGCACAAGGCGAACATCATGAAGTTCTCGGACGGCCTCTGGCTTCGCGTCGCGCGAGAGGTCGCCGTCGGGAACCCCGACATCGAGTTCGACGACCGGATCGTGGACAACATGTGCATGCAGCTCGTCCAGCGACCGGAGGAGTACGACGTGCTCGTGCTCCCGAACCTGTACGGCGACGTCCTCTCCGACCTCTGCGCCGGGATGGTCGGCGGACTCGGGATGGCGCCCGGAGCGAACTACGGCGAGCACGTGGCGGTCTTCGAGCCCACGCACGGCTCGGCGCCCAAGTACGCGGGGCAGAACAAGGTGAACCCGATGGCGCAGCTGCTCTCCGGGGTGCTGATGCTCCGGCACCTCGACGAGGCAGAAGCGGCCGACCGGCTGGAGGCCGCGATTGCGGACGTGATCCGCGAGGGGAAGAGCCTCACCTACGACATGAAGCCGACCCGCGACGACCCAACGGCCGTCGGGACGAGCGAGGTCGCCGACGCGATCATCGACAAGCTGGGAGTCAAGGTCTGATGCCCGAACTGCAACGAGGCCGGCATGAGTTCAAGCCCGCGGGCGGCAGACGCAAGGTCACCGTCGTCGGTGCCGGGAACGTCGGCGCCACCTGTGCCCTCGAGCTCGCGCGCCGCGACTACGCGGACGTCGTGCTCGTCGACATCATCCCGAACTTCCCGCAGGGGAAGGCGCTGGACATGAACCAGGCCGGCTCCGTGCTCGGGTTCGAGCCGAACATCACGGGCACGAACGGCTACGACGAGACCGAGGGTTCAGAAGTCGTGGTCATCACCGCCGGCAAGCCCCGCTCGCCCGGGATGTCGCGCGACGATCTCGTGACGACGAACGAGAACATCGTCGGCTCGGTGACCAAGGAGATCGTGAGGCGGTCACGGGACGCGATCATCGTCGTCGTCTCGAACCCGCTCGACGCGATGTGCCACGTCGCCAAGGCGCACTCGCGGTTCAAGAGGCAGAGGGTGTTCGGCATGGCCGGTATCCTCGACACCGCCCGCTTCTCGGCCTTCATCGCCTGGGACACAGGTGTGTCCGTGAAGGACGTGACCGCGATGGTGCTCGGCGGCCACGGCGACCAGATGGTCCCGGTCGTTTCCGCAACCACCGTCGGCGGGGTTCCGCTGGAGCAGCTCGTCCCGAAGGGCCGGATCGCGAAGATGGTCGAGCGCACGCGCAAAGGAGGCGGCGAGATCGTCAACCTGCTCGGCACCTCCGCCTGGTACGCGCCGGGCGCCGCCGCCGCGCAGATGGTCGACGCGATCATGCTCGACGAGAAGCGCGTGCTTCCGTGCACCGCCTACCTCGAGGGTGAGTACGGCGTGCGTGGCCTCTACATGGGCGTCCCGGTGAAGCTCGGCGCCGGCGGCGTCGAGGAGATCGTCCGGCTGAAGCTGACCGCGGACGAGAAGCGGATGTTCAGGGAGTCGGCCGCGGCCGTTCGCGACGTCGTCGGCGTCCTGAAGAAGAAATAAGAAGCGGGGCGAGGCTCCAAGCGGCGCCTCTAAGCTGACGGCAATGGACCTCGGGCTTCGCGGCAGGACGGCGATCGTCTGCGGTGCGTCCTCCGGCATGGGGCTCGCGATCGCGGAAGCGCTCGCCGCCGAAGGGGCGAACGTGGCGATGTTCGGACGCCGGCGCGACCTGCTCGAGCGCGAGGCCGACCGGATCGGCGCGCTCGCCGTCCGCGGCGACCTGACCGTGCCGAACGACCTCGCGCGGCTCGTCGAGACCACCGTGGGAGCGTTCGGCGGCATCGACATCCTGGTCAACAACGGCGGCGGCCCGCCTCCTGGCCCGGCGGCGGGCGTCGGCGACGAGGCGGTCGAGAGCGCGGTCGAGCTGCTGCTCCTCTCGGCGATCCGGCTGACCAACCTGTGCCTGCCGCACCTGGAGGCGAGCGGCCGCGGCCGGATCGTGAACATCGAGTCGAGCTCGGTTCGGGCGCCGATCGACAACCTGGCGCTCTCGAACGCGCTGCGGCCGGGCGTGGTCGGCTGGATGAAGACGCTGGCGCGCGAAGTCGGCGCCAAGGGAATCACCGTCAACACGATCGCGCCGGGCATGATCGACACGGCGCGTCTCCGGTCGGTTCCCGGTGTGAGAGACGTGTCGCAGATCCCAATCGGCCGCGTCGGCGATCCAGCGGAGATCGCAGCCGTCGCCTGCTTCCTGGCCTCCGACCGCGCAGGCTACGTCACCGGAGCGGTCGTTCCCGTCGACGGCGGCCTCACCCGCAACCTCCTCTGACCAGGACCCGGATTCCGTTCGGCAAGATCGCACTGGCCGGCGCGGCGCTGCTCGCCGCGACCGCGGCGGTGATGTGGATCGTCCCCTCGGACAACTTCATCTACCTGCCCGACAACGCCAAGCCGGTCGCGCCGCTGGTGCAGGTGCAGGGCGGCAAGGACCCGACCGGCCCAGGAGGCATCTACTACGACGCCGTCATCGTTCGACGGGCCAAGGTCTTCGAAGAGCTCTTCCACTTCGTCCATAGCGGCGAGACCCTCGTCCCGGCGACCCGGGTCAACCCGCCCGGAGCCAGCGACAGCCAGACGCGTATCCAGAACCTGCGCGAGATGGCGACGTCGCAGGAGATTGCCGGCGCGGTTGCCCTCAAGTACCTCGGCTACAGGGTCGGCATCCGATCGAGGGGTGCCCTGATCGAGGATGTTGCGGCCGGTTCCCCTGCGGCGAAGGCGCGGTTGGAACCAACGGAGATCATCGAGGCGATCGACGGGAAGCGCGTGCTGACACCCGCGGACGTGCGCCGGGTAATGGCAGGGCACCGGCCCGGCGACAAGGTTCGGCTGACGATCCGGACCGGCGGGGAGCTCGTGACCAAGACGGTCGGGACGGTCGAGGGCTGTACCTATCCGGCGGGGAGCCTGCGCTGCGTCCCCGATCCGAAGCGCGCGATCTTCGGGATCGTGGTCAAGCCTGCAACCCAGGTCACACTGCCGATCCCGGTGAACATCGACTCGGGATCGATCGGCGGTCCCTCGGCCGGCCTCGCCTTCGCGCTCGACGTGCTCGAGGAGCTCGGACACGACGTCACCCGCGGCTACAGGGTGGCGGCGACCGGGGAGCTCGACACCGACGGCACAGTCGAGCCGATCGGAGGGGTGAAGCAGAAGACGATTGGCGTGCGTCGGGCGGGCGTGGACGTCTTCCTTGTGCCTGCTGGGGATAACGCAAAAGAGGCCCGCAAGTACGCAGGGTCGGTCCGGATCATCCCTGTGGAGAGTTTTCGACAGGCGTTGCGCGCTCTGGCAACGCTCCCGCCGCAACGATAAAACTGCTGCAAAACACGCGATTTTGAATCGTCCGCAAAGAGCAAGTTTTTCGCGGACCGCCCCCTTGAACCACGGCGCAACCGTCCTATCATCGCTCTCGGTTCGTTGACACCGGGAAGCACGAAGAGGGAGCCGCCTTGGGCAAGCGTGAAGTGACCTGCGAGGACTGCTACTTCCACAAAGCCGGTCTGTGTGCGCTGGTGCTCGCGTCGCCCTGCCCGACCTTCCGGAGCACGGTGCGAGGCGTGCTCGTCCCGCCGCAGCAGCCGCGGCTCGTGCCACGTCCGGTCAGCGCCTTCGCCAGGGAGGCTGCGACGGCGTAGGATCGCTGCCGTGAGCAGCCCTCAGCCGCCCGGCATCCCCGATAATCCCTCGGCCGTTTCGCCCTCAGGCGAGACGCCGCCGCCGCACGAGGATCCCGCAGAGGACCGGGCGTCGACCTGGCAGCCGTGGCTTTACGTCAAGATCGGGGTGCTCCTGTTCGCGATCGCCTGGGCGACTGCATTCGTCGTCGAGAACAGCAAGCAGATCAACGTCCACTTCGTGTTCGCGACCGCGAACGTGCATCTCGTCTGGATGATCCTGCTGCTGCTCGCGGTCGGCCTGCTGGGAGGCGTGCTGCTCTCGCAGCTATACGGCCACCGCCGTCGAGCGCAGCTCGCCAAGAAGGCTCGCAAGCCGCGCAACGCCCGCACCGATGTCGGCGGGCGAGACGAAGCTGAAGGCAAAGCGGGCTGACGCGTCACCGCCTTCGCCGGGCGGGTAGAAGTCAGTCCCCTTCACGAAGGTGACCCCGGCAGCGGTCGCCGCGTCCAGCAGCGCCGCGGCGTCAGTGCCCTTTGGAAAGTCGAGCCAGGTGAAGTAGCCGCCGTCGGGTCGGCTCCACGACGTGCCCTCGGGCAACTCGCGCTCGAACGCCGCCAGGATCGCGTCGCGGCGCTCTCGCAGGAGCCCGACCACCCGCTCGATGTTCCCCTCGAGGAGGCCGCGGCTGACGAACTCGTGGACGGTCGCCTGCGAGAGCAGGGCCGGTGTGAGATATGTCTGGACGGCCAGCCCTTCGAGCCGGGCGATCAGCTCGGCCGGCCCGACCAGGTAGCCGACGCGGAGCCCGGGCGCGACGATCTTGGAGAACGAGAACGAGTAGACGACGCCTTCGCCGCCGGATAGCTCGTACACGCTCGGCAGCGCCTCGCCCTCGTAGCGGACGAGCGAGTACGGGTCGTCCTCCAGGACGACCACCTTTCCGTCCCGCGCCAGCTCTGCCAGCGCCCGGCGCCGCTCGAGCGAGAGCGTTCGCCCGCTCGGGTTCTGGAAGGTCGGGATCGTGTAGAGGAACGCGGCCGGCAGCTCCAGTCCGTCGGGGTCGAGACCGTCGTCGTCGGTCGGGACGACGGCCGCGGTGCCGTGGTGCCGGGCGGCGATGTGCAGCGCCCGGTCGTAGGTCGGCCCCTCGACGAGCACGCGCATCCCGGGCTCGACCAGGAGTCCCGCGATCAGCGACAACCCCTGGAGCGAGCCGTTCGTGATCAGAACCTGCGCCGGCTG
>JBKOVQ010000114.1:0-10559 GCA_046723985.1 Actinomycetota bacterium
TGGGACCGGATCGTCGGGATCAACCTGCGGGCGCCGTACTTCCTGGCCCAGCGGGCGGCACAGGAGATGATCGCCCAGGGCGCGGGCGGCGCGATCATCTCGATCAGCTCGCTCAACGTCGCCTACGCGCTCGAGCACGTCTCCGTCTACGGTGCGACGAAGGCAGGAATCAGCCAGCTCACCCGTCACATGGCGCTCGAGTGGGCCGAGCACGGGATCCGGGTGAACGCCATCGCGCCCGGCTTCATGGACACGCCGCTGGCCGAGCCGATCTGGGCGAACCCCGAGACCAGCCGCTGGATCCACAACCGCGTGCCGATGGAGCGCCCGGGCCAACCGTCCGAGCTGGTCGGCGCCTGCCTGCTCCTCGCCTCGGATGCAGGCTCGTTCCTCACTGGCCAGACCTTGATCGTCGACGGCGGGGCGCAGGCCGGCGGCCGCTGGTTCCACCCCGACCGCTGAGACCGAGAGGAGGCAGAGCATGAGAATCGCCGTCGTCGGCGCCGGAGCGATGGGGTCGATCTTCGGCGCGGCGCTCGCCCGCGGAGGCGACGACGTCACGCTCGTGGACGTCGTCGAGCCGCTCGTCGAGAAGGTCAATGCCGAAGGCGTCACGGTCGTCCGGGGCGACGACCAGACGACAACCAGCGTGACCGCGACCACCGACCCGTCGAGTGTCGGTACGGTCGACGCCGTCGTCTTCTTCGTCAAGTGCTACCACACGGCTTCTGCGGCCGAGCTCGCCCGGCCGCTCGTCGGTTCAGAAACGGTCGTCACCTCGCTGCAGAACGGTTGGGGCAACGGCGACGTGCTCGCTGCGGCCTTCCCGCCGGAGCAGGTGGTGGTCGGCGTCACCTACAACAGCGGCCTCCTCGTCGAGCCGGGGGTGGTCATGCACCCAGCCGACCAACCGACGTTCGTCGGTCCCTTCGCCGACGAGGACACGAGCCGGGCCGAGCGGCTCGCGGAGGCGCTCGAGCGGGCCGGGCTGGCAACGACCGTGACGTCGCCGGTTCGCCCGGAGATCTGGAAGAAGCTGATCCTCAACGCCGCCACCCTCCCGACCGCGGCGCTCACCGGCATGCACGCAGGCGCTCTCGCAGACGACGCTCACACGCGCGTGCTCGTCGCCGAGACGGCTCGAGAAGCGACGGTCGTCGCGCAGGCGCTCGGCTACCCAATCGACCACCAGGAACGGGTGGACACGATCCTGGCGCTGCTCGAGCGGGCCGGGCCCACGAAAGCGTCGATGCTCCAGGACTTCGAGGCGGGCCGGCGCACTGAGATCGACGTAATCAATGGCGCGGTCGTGAAGGCGGCGGACGAGCAGGAATTGCCGGTGCCACTCAACCGTGCATTCGTCGCGCTCGTGAAGGGCTGGGAGAAGATGCGAGGGCTGGCATGAGCACCAGGTTGACCTACCACGGCGCCGCCAGCTTCGAGATCGTCGGGCCGCAGCACCGGATCCTCATCGACCCGTTCCTGTCCGAGAACCCGCTCGCGCCGTGCTCGCCGGACGACCTCGAGACGCCCGACGTGATCCTTGTCAGCCACGCCGCTTTCGACCACTACGGTGACTCCGCGGCGATCGCGAGGCGCACGGGCGCGCCGGTCGTCTGCGACACGGCTGTGCGGGCGATGCTGATCGACGACGGCGTCGACCCGGACCAGGTCTCGGCGACGACGTGGGGCATCGTGGTCGAGGTGGAGGGTCTGCAGATCCGGCCGGTCGAGTGCCACCACTGGTCGTCGGGGACGCTGAAGGACGGACGCCAGGTGGTCGGCAACCCGATCGCCTTCCTGGTCGAGACGGAGCCCGGCGTCCGGATCTACCACTACGGCGACACGGCGATCTTCGACATGCGCCTGATCGGCGAGCTGTACCGGCCGACCGTCGGCCTGCTCGGCTGCACCCTGCCGAAGGAGCTCTCGCACCGCATCCCGGGGCCGGCGACCTTCCTGACCGGCGAGATGGACGCCGATGAGGCCGCCCGCGCGGCGGAGATGCTCGGTCTGGAGCTCGCGGTCGCGTGCCACTACCTGGCGCCGGACGAGGAGGTCGAGCGCTTCCTGCGGCTGGTCGCCGAGCATGACACCAGCGGCTCACGGGGCGCCGTTGCACCCCTCGTGGGCGAGACCCTGGTGGTCGAGAACGGCCGCCACTGGATCGAGGGGAAGGAGGGCGTATGAGGCTGGTGACGTACACGAGCGGCGGCAGGACGGGCGTCGGCGTGCGCCGTGACGGGGCGATCCTGGACACGGGCTACGCCGACATGCACGAACTGATCACCGACGGCGCCGCGGGACTGGAACGAGCATCAGCGGCGACGGAAGAGGTGGCGGACGCGCAGCTCCTGGCGCCGATCCGCCCGGGCAAGATCCTGTGTTCCGGCGTCAACTACGCGAGCCACGCCGAGGAGAACCGTAACGCGGTGATGCCCGAGGAGCCGTTCTTCTTCTCCAAACTGCCGAGTGCGGTGATCGGGCCGGGCGCGCCGATCCGGATCCCGCGGCCGACGACGCTGACCGACTACGAGGTCGAGCTGGCGATGGTGATCGGGACGCGGGCGCACCGGGTCTCGGAGGACCGCGCACTCGAGCACGTCTTCGGCTGGACGATCCTCCACGACGTCTCCGCGCGCGACGTCCAGTTCAAGGACAACCAGCTCACGCTTGGCAAGAACCCGGACACGTTCGCGCCGATCGGGCCCGAGATCCTGACGTCCGACGAGCTCGGCGACTGGTCGACGCTCCGCGTCTCGTCGACGTTGAACGGTGAGGTGATGCAGGACTCGCCGACCTCCGAGATGCTGTTCAGGCCCCCGCGGCTGCTCGCGTTCCTCACCGACCTGATCACGCTCGAGCCCGGCGATGTCGTCACCACCGGCTCACCGGCCGGCGTCGGCTGCTTCCGCGACCCGCCCGTCTACCTGAAGCCGGGCGACACGGTGACCGTGTCGGTCGACCGGATCGGCAACCTAACCAATCCTGTCGAGGCCGGCTGGTGACCGCCCGCGTCGTACGGATGGCGGACGTCGCCCCCTTCGAGCTGGCGCCGGGCATCTCCGCCCGACCGCTGTTCGGCGACGGCGCGATGCTGAATCTGGTCAAGCTCGAGCCGGGCGCCGGCGTACCCACCCACTCGCATCCGCATGAGCAGCTCGGCCACGTGCTCGAGGGCGAGCTCGAGCTGACCATCGCGGGCAAACCTCACGTCCTCGGGCCGGGCGACGCGTTCCAGATCCCGGGCGGGGTCGAGCACGCGGCCCGGAGCGAGCGCGGCTGCCTCGTCATGGACGTCTTCCAGCCCGTGCGCGAGGACTACCGCGAGCGAGCGGGCGGGTGAGGGACAACCCGGTCCGCCGCCGCCTTGACGCCGGCGAGGTGGTGCTCGGGACGATGGTGACGGAGTTCGCGACCCCGTCGGTCGCCCGATTGACGGCGGCGGCCGGAGCGGAGTTCACGCTGTTCGACCTGGAGCACAGTGGGTACGGGATCGACCACATGCGCACCGTGCTGGCGGCGGCGCGGGCGGCGGACACGGTGCCGTTCCTGCGGGTGCCCGACGCTGCCTACGACCTGATCGCGCGGGGCCTCGACCTCGGAGCGCTGGGCGTGATGGTGCCGGCGGTCGAGAGCGCGGACGAGGCGCTGCTCGTGGCGAGCTCGGCGCGGTTCCCGCCGCTTGGCCGGCGCGGCTTTGGTCTCCTCATGCGGGATGAGTGGGAGCCCGGAGGCGTCCCCGCCACGATCGAGAAGGCGAACGCCGAGACGCTGGTCCTCGTCCAGATCGAGACCGCGCTCGGGCTCGCCGCGGTCGAGGAGATAGCGGCGGTCGAGGGGATCGACATCCTCTGGATCGGCCATTTCGACCTGACAGCCTCGCTCGGCATCCCGGGCGAGTTCGAGAGCACGCACTACCGCGAGGCGGTCGACCGGATCCTCGCCGCGGGCGCCGCGGCCGGCAAGCCCGTGGGCATGGTCTGCAGCTCGCCCGAGGAGGGCGCCGCTTTCGTCGAGCGAGGTTTCCGGATCCTCGCCTACTCGATGGACATCGTTGTCTACGAAGACGCTGTCCGGGCGGGGCTGGACGCGCTCCGCGGGCTGCTCGGAGCTACCCGGGCGTAACTTCGCGCACCGGGTCGCGCGGCCGCACCTCGATCCCGAGGCCCGGCTTCTCGTTCAGCCGAACATGGCCGTTCTCGGCGAGCGGCTCGCCCTCGAACAGCCAGTGAGGCAGCTCATTCCCGACCTCGATCGCCTCGGGCGGGAAGTACTCGGCCATCGGACAGGCGGGCTGGCTGGCAACCACGTGGTAGTTGTGCACCTGCCCGGCGTGGGGCACGACGTCGAGCCCGAAGGCCTCGGCCAGCGCGCACACCTTCACCGCCTGCGTGATCCCGCCCACACGGTTGGTGTCGAACTGCAGCACCCGCGCCGCTCCCCGCCGGACGATCTCGGCGAACCCCGCAACCGTGAACTCGTGCTCGCCGTGTGCGATCGGGATCGGGCTCTCCCGCGTCAGCGCGGCGTACCCCTCGAGGTCGTCCGGGACGAGCGCCTCCTCCAGCCAGCGCAGGTCGAACGGCTCGAGCAGCCGCACCATCGCGCGGGCGTAGTCGAGGTTCCAGCCCATGTAGGCGTCGGCCATCAGGTCGGCGTCGTCGCCCACAACCTCGCGGACGGTGCGAACGAGCTCGACGTTGGCCCGCATGCCCTTGCGCTCGTCCGGCGGGCCCCAGAGGAAGCGCTGCTTGAAGGCCGTGAAGCCCTGGTCGACGTAGCGCTGGGCCTCGGCCGCCAGGTCGTCGAGCGAATCGGAGCCGTAGAGCCGGCTCGCATAGACGCGGATCGAGTCGGCGCGCTTGCCCCCCAGCAGGTCGTAGACGGGGGCGCCGAGCGCCTTGCCGAGCGCGTCCCAGAGCGCGAGGTCGACGGCGCTGATCGCGACCATGCCCAGGCCCTTGCGGCCCCAGGCCATCGTCCCCCGGTACATCAGCTGCCAGGTTTCCTGGATCGAGGCGACTGGCCGTCCGACCACGAGCGGCCTCAGGCGTGTCTCGACGATCGGGGGAATCAGGTCGGCGGCGAGCGCGGCGTCGCCGATCCCGACGATCCCGGTCGACGTCTCCACCTCGGCGACGAGCCAGCGGGGGAAGGCGAACCCGCGCTCGTCGCGGCTCGAGTCCCAGCCGCGCAACGGGTTGGTGTAGCGGACGCCGCCGCCCTCGGTCGGCGCCTCGAACAGCCGGCAGCGGACGTCGACCACGGTCCCGGCCGGGTGGTCGGTCACGCTCGCCAGCCCCCCTCCTCTCGCAGCTCCCGGGCGAGTGCCTCGTCGCGGCGGGCGGCGTCGGAGGCGAGGTCGCCGTCCGTGATAGCGACGCCGGAGAGGTCCGGCAGCTCGGTCGCGGTCGAGATCTCCGGCAGGATGTTCCGGCCGGAGCGGTTCCAGGTGTCGATCCCGCCGAGCGCGATCGCGCGCAGCGGGCCGACGCGGCGCCAGCGCCGGGCGAGGCCTTCGCGCATGACGGTCCCCACGGTCTTCTCCGGCCGCCCGATCGCCTCGCCGAGGGCGCCGATCGAGAGCGACGACGTGTTCGTGGCCACGATCGCCTCGGGGGCCGCGGTCAGCGCCGACTCGAGCACGCTCGTCTTCAGGTCGGGATCCTCCGGCAGCGACTCGACCACCAGTTCGGCACCCTCCGCGGCCGTCGCGGCGTCGGCCGAGGCGCAGAGACGGCCGGCCGCCTCGGCCAGCTCCGCTTCCGAGCGCAGGTCGTGCTCCCGGAGCAGCGCGAAGCCGGCGTCGGCCCGCGCCCGGCGGCGGCCGCGTCGCGGGCGTGGAGGACGACTTCGTGACCGCCGAGCGCGTACTCGCACCCGATCTGCGCGCCCATCAGCCCGGCTCCGACGATCGCCACCCGCACGGCCGTAGTATCGTCGTACAGCTTGGACGGACGCGTCGCCATCGTCACCGGAGCGAGCGCCGGCATCGGGGAGGCGACCGGCCGCCACCTCGCCGCCCGTGGCCTCGCGGTCACGCTGGTCGCGCGCCGCAAGGAGCGGCTGGACGCGCTCCGGGCCGAGATCGCCGACGCCGGTGGGCGAGCGACGGCGGTCGAGTGCGACCTCTCTGCGGCGGAGGCGCCGGCCAGGCTGGTCGACACCGTGCTCGCGGAATGCGGGCGCCTGGACGTGATCGTCAACAACGCCGCCAGCTTCCAGCTCAAGCCGGTCGAGGAATTCACGGTCGCCGAGTTCGACGACCATGTGGCCGTCAACCTGCGCGCGCCGTACTTCCTCGTCCAGGCGGCGCTGCCCGCGCTGCGGGCCTCGCCCGCGCCCGTGGTGGTGAACGTCTCCTCGGCTGCGGCGGTCATGTACCGGCGTGCGCAGACCATCTACGGCCTGACCAAGGCCGGGCTCGAGCACCTGACGATGAACCTCGCCGCCGAGCTAGCCCCGGACCGGATCCGCGTCGTCGGTGTCCGCCCCGGGCCGGCCGCGACCGAGATCCACCTCGCCGTCGCGGACCCGCAGGCGCGCATGGAGGAGCTCGGACGGCTCGTCCCGCTCGGGCGCATCGGTCGGCCGGAGGAGATCGCGCGCTGGATCGGCCACCTCGTCGACGAGGAGGCCGAGTGGGTGACCGGCACCGTGATCACGGTCGACGGCGGGCGGATCCTCGGGCCGCCTGGCGCCTAGGAGGCGCGCCGCCTCAGGATCCAGCGCGGAAAGCGGTCGAGGCGGAACGGCTCGAAGACCTCCGGCCGCCGGCCGGCGGTGATCATCTCCGCCATCGCCTCCCCGGCCGGCGCCGACAGCGTCATCCCCAGCATCGAGTAACCGGTCGCGACATAGGCGTTCCGGTACGCGCCCGCCCAGTCGAGGATCGGGAGGCCGTCCGCCGCCGTCGGCCGCAGGCCCGCCCACGGCTCCTCGTACTCCGGTGTCTCGAGCTCGACGTAGTCGCGCGCGAGCCGGAACAGGTTGCCGATCCGGCGCTGGTCGATCGAGAGGTCGTAGCCTGAGAACTCCATCGTGCCGCCGATGCGGACGCGGTCGCCGAGCGGAGTGGCGCCGGCATGGATGTCAGCGAACAGGATCCCGTGCCGCGGCATCACCTTCGGGCGGAGCAAGAAGGAGTAGCCCTTGCCCGGCTCCATCGGGACGCGGAGGCCGAGCTTCGCCGCGAGCGGCGTCGTCCAGGCGCCCGCGGCGAGCACGAACGCGTCTCCCGCCACGTCGCCGTTCGCCGTCCGCACCGCGCGAACGGCTCCGCCGGTGCGGTCGAAGCCGGTGACGTCGCTGTCCTCGAGGAGCTCGACCCCCATGTCGCGCAGCCGCGCGCCCAGCCCCTCGACCAGCGTGTCGGCCTTGACGTTCCACTGCTCGGCGAGGTGGAAGCCGGCCGTTACGCGGTCGTTCAGCGCGGGCTCGAGCTCGCGGATCTCCTGCTCGCCGAGTACGTCGTCCGGCAGCCGGAAGCCCTGCCGCCGGAGCCCCTCGAGGCTGCGCAGCACCTTGCGGGCGCCCTCGACGGTGCCGGTCGCGCAGACCATCCCGAGCTTCCACACGTCGAAGCGGACGCCGTCCTCGGCCAGGCCGTCGACGAGCTCGAAGCTGCGCTGCCCGAGCCCGGCCAGCGCGGCGGTACCTCGGTCGTGGTCGCGCTCGTTGCAGTACGTCCAGAACCGGAGGAGCCAGGGGAGCAGCCGCGGCAGGTAGCCGGGCCGGAGGTAGAGTGCGGAGTCGGCGCGCACGAGCGCCCGCAACCCGTACACGGTCAGGCCCGGCTCGGGGAGCGGCCCCGCCTGGGCGGGCGCGATCCAGCCACCGTTCCCCCACGACGACGCCGTGCGCGAGCCGACGCGTGCCCGTTCGACCACCGTGACGTCGGCGTCGCGGCGTCGCAGGTAGTAGGCGCAGCAGAGCCCGGCGATGCCGCCGCCGACGACGACGACCTTCACGCGGGAACGCCGGCGGTGACCTCGACCTCGATCAGCATCCCCGGCACGGTGAAGCCGGTGACGATCGTCGTCCGGACCGGCCGGGGCGGCGGGAAGTACTCGGCCCATACGCGGTTCCACGCGTCGAAGTCCGAGGCGTCGAGCAGGTAGCACTGGACCCGCAGGACGTGCTCGGGGCCGGAGCCCGCCTCGACCAGCGAGGCCATGATCTGGTCGAGGACGTTGCGCGCCTGCTCCTCGAAGTCGGCGGAGACCACCGCCATGGTCGTCGTGTCGATCGGCGCCCGGCCCGACAGGAACAGCAGGTCGCCCCAGCGGATCGCGCTCGAGATCAGCGGCTCCTGCCCGCCGACCGGGAGCTCGCCGACGACGATCCGCTCCGTCATGGAGAATCGATCATACGGCATGCCCAATGACCGAAACGCCACGTTCCGGGTCGGCGTCACGCGCGACGTGCGGCGGTCGGACGGCACGTTCACCTTTGCGCCGTTCGACCTCTCGCCTCTCGACGACGCGGGAATCGAGTGGCAGTTCCTCGAGGACGACACGCTGACGCCGGACGCGCTCGCGGACGTCGACGGCCTCTACCACTACGCCGCTCCGCTGCCGACGGCGACGCTCGACGGCATCGAGCGCCTGGCGGTCATCGCCAGGCACGGAGTCGGCCTCGACTTTCTCGACGTCCGGGCCTGCGCGGAGCGCGGCATCGCGGTGACGATCACGCCGGCCGGAGTCACCAGGCCGATGGCGTCGTCGGCGGTCACGCTCGTGCTCGCGCTCGCCCACCGGCTCCGCGAGCGCGACCGGGCGCTGCACGAGGGCGACTGGGGCGGAGGCCGTTTCCGCCCGCAGGGCACCGGCCTGACCGGGCGCACCCTGGGCGTGATCGGCTATGGCCGCATCGGGCGCGAGACCGTCCGCCTGCTGCGGCCGTGGGAGCTGCGGGTGCTCGTGACCCAGCGGACGCCGGTCGCCGAAGAGCGAGTGACGTACGTCCCGCTGGAGGAGCTCCTGCGCGAGGCCGACTTCGTGGTCGTCGCCTGCCCGCTGACGGACGAGACCCGCGGCCTGCTCGACCGCGACAGGCTCGCGCTGATGAAGCCGAGCGCCTTCCTCGTCAACGTCGCCCGAGGAGCGATCGTCGACCAGGAGGCGCTCGTCGGGGCCCTGCAGGACGGCCGCCTGGCCGGCGCCGGGATCGACGTCGTCGATCCCGAGCCGCTCCCCGCAGACGACCCGCTGCTCTCGCTGCCGAACGTGGTCGGCGCCCCGCACTCGCTCGGCTACACCGACGAGCTCATCCGCGGCTGCGTCGAGCAGGCGTGCGAGTCGCTGATCGACGTCGCCTCCGGGCGGGCGCCGAGGGACCTCGCGAACCCCGAGGTGCTGGAGAACCCGCGTTTCACCCAGAAGCTCGAGCGCTTCCGCGATCGAGGATGATGCGGCGGTGACCGACCTTCGCCTGCTGCACGGGACGGACGAGCCGCTCCAGGAGCTGCGACCGCTTCGTGCCGGTCCGGTCTCGCTCTCTCTCGACGGCATCGACCTCCGCTACCTGCGGATCGGCGGCACCGAGCTGGTGCGCCGCGTCTACACGGCCGTGCGGGACGTGGACTGGGACACGGTGCCGGGCGCCGTCTCCGGGTTCGAGCTGGAGGAGCGCGACGGCGGGTTCCGCGCCGAGTTCGACGTGCGCCACGCGCGCGGCGAAATCGATTTCGCCTGGCACGGGACGATCGCCGGGGACGAGACCGGGCGCATCGAGTTCGTCTTCGACGGGCGCGCCGAGAGCGGCTTCCCGTACAACCGGATCGGCATCTGCGTCCATCACCCCTGGCGAGAGACCGCGGGCTCGCCCTACCACGCCCGCAGGCCGGACGGCGAGATCGACGGCGCCTTCCCGGATCTGATCGGGCAGCAGGCGATCGTCGACGGCTCCTACCAGGCGCTCTTCCCCGCCTACGACCGGCTGGAGATCGAGCTCGCCGGCGGCGGAGCGCTGCTCTTCCAGTTCGAGGGCGACCTCTGGGAGACCGAGGACCACCGGAACTGGACCGACGCCAACTTCAAGACCTACTCGACGCCGATCTCGCTGGGCCGGCCGGCCCCGCTCGAGCCGGGACAGCCGCTCCGGCAGCGCCTGGTCGTCACCCCTGTCGACGTGCCCGAAGCGTCGGCCCGCGGCGGCCCGGTCCGGCTGATCGTCGGCGCGCCGACGGGGACGCGCGTACCTCCGATCGGTCTCGGCCAGGACCGCGACGCACACCTGCCCGACGACCGCGAACGGGAGCTTCTGGCGGCGCTCGCACCCGCGCATGTGCGAGTCGAGGTCCGGCTCGACCGCGACGGCTGGCGCGCGACCCTCCGGGCGGCCCAGGAGGCTGCCCGCGGCGGGGCATTGCTCGAGCTCGGGCTGATGTTCCGCGATGAGGACGCCGCCGCGCTCGCCGAGGTCGCGGCCGCGCTCGCGGGCGGGCCGCCGGTCGCGCGCGTGCTCGTCACCTACGCGGGAGGACGCACGGCAACGCCCCTGGAGACCACGCCGGCGCACCTCGTCGGGGTCGCCCGGGAAGCGCTCTCCGGGGT
>JBKOVQ010000090.1:0-13470 GCA_046723985.1 Actinomycetota bacterium
CAGGGTCGCGACCAGGAACAGGAAGACGACGTGAACGACGCGGCCCGCGACGACCCACGCCAGGATCAGCAGGAGCGGAAGCCCGACCAGCTGCATCCAGCGCGGAATCTGGATCTTCGGCGCCGCGCCGGGAGCCATCGGGGCCATCGTACCCCCACGGTCGTACGACTTCAGCCGACCCCGTGGGACTGGGCGCTGGAGACGGAGGGGGCACTCGCCAGGAGCCCGCAGCCGGAGGATTGGTTCGTTTGCGTCACACCTATCTCGTTGAAAGCCCAGGCGAACTCGGTTACCGTGCCCGCGATGCAGCCTGCGGCTACCCGTCGGAGCCCGTCTCGGCGTGCCCCGAGGAGGGCGCAACGCACGCGCCGCCGGGCGCTCCTGGTCGCGATCGGCGTGGCCGTCGTCGTCGTGCTGGCCGTTTCCGCCTTCCGTGCCGACGGACGCCCCGCACTCGGCACCGGCACACCGGCGAGCGCGACCCGGCTCCTCCCGCCGCCCCCACCGAGCGGAGTTGCCGTGGCGGTCTACGGGCGGCTCCACGTTGCGTCGCCGGTCAACGAGCGGGTGATCACCGCGATCGGCTACCACGGCGCCGGCGCGGACGCACTCCCGTTCGAGCCGGTCGGGCGACGGGCCAACGTCGGCGTCGCGACCAGGTTCTTCCACCGGATCTTCGGCGGAGGCGGCAGCGGGGGCGTCGTCTACTACCAGCTCGGCGGCGGCCAGGGTCCGTCGACCGGCGCGCTCGACATCGGGGCTGCCCCGGGAACGGACGTCTACGCGCCCACCGACGGCACCGTCGTCGGTCTCCGCGACTACGTCCTGAACGGGAAGAAGTACGGTTCGGTGATCGACATCGAGCCCGTCCGCGAGCCCTCGGTCGTCCTCTCGGCCTCACACCTGGAGGCGGACCCGGCGCTGACGGTCGGCTCGACCGTCTCTGCCAGCACCTCGCGGATCGGGCGTGTGATCGACCTCTCCCAGGCCGAGCACCTCGCCCTCTCCCGCTACACCCGGGATGCCGGGAACTACGTGGAGCTGGTGCTCCACTCTGCCGGCACGGTCCCGCTGCGCTAGAAGTACCAGCCTCGTTGCGCCTTCTCTTCCTCGCCGATGTCTTCGGCTCCGCCGGCCGCCGCGCGGTCGAGGAGCGTCTCCCGGCCTTGCGGGAGGAGCTCGGCGCCGGCTTCTGCGTCGTCAACGGCGAAAACGCGGCGGACGGGCGAGGTCTGACGCCGAGACTCGCCGACCGGCTGCTCGCCGCCGGTGCCGACGTCGTCACGCTCGGCAACCACGTGTGGGCGCGCGACGAGCTGGCCCCCTATCTCGCGCAGTCGGAGCGCGTCATCCGCCCTGCCAACGTCGCGACCGGCTCGCCGGGTCGGGCCCTGGCGGTCGGGCAAGCGTCCGACGGCACCCCTGTGGCGGTCGCGAACGTCATGGGCTGGCTGTTCCTCGACGTCCCCGTCGGGCCGTTCGAGGTCCTCGACGAGCTCGTCGAGGAAGCTCGCCGCCGCGCGAAGATCGTTGTCGTCGACTTCCACGCGGAGGCGACGAGCGAGAAGATCGCGGTGGCGCGCTGGCTCGATGGCCGCGTCACAGCGGTGATCGGGACGCACACGCACGTCCAGACCAGCGACGCGCGGATCCAGCCCGGCGGGACCGCGGCGATCACGGATGCCGGGATGACCGGGCCGCACGACTCCGTGATCGGGGTCGAGGCCGAGCTCGCGATCCGGCGCATGCGCACCGGAATGCCGGTCCGCTTCCGCCCGGCCGAGGGCGGCGTCCGGCTCGAGGGCGTGGTCGTCGACTGCGACGAGGACGGCCGCGCAACGGCGATCCAGCCCCTCCGCATCGACGTCTCGTAGGCCGAACCGGCCGCGACTCTAGGGACTTTCCCTGGGACGTGGCCCGAAGGGCCACGAAAGGACGGCGAAAAGGGCCACGAGGGTGAGGTCACGGAGGAGAACGAGCCACGACGGGAACGTCCGGAAATGGAGCACGAGGTCCCAGTACCGAAACGGGAACCACAGCTGCGTGAGGACGAGGGCGACTGCGAGCAGGGCGCTCGCCGCCAGCCCTCGCCGACCGCGCACGAGCGGGACGAGCGGCACCAGCCAGATCAGGAACTGCGGCGACAGCACCTTGCTGAAGGCGACAAACCCGCACACGGCGGCCGCGGACGCGCGGACGAGCCGCTCGCGTGTGACCGGGCCGTGCGCGAACCAGACCCAGGTGACGATCAGCGCGGCCGCCTGGAGGACGGTCTGGACCACGGCGAGCGCGTCGGGCCCGGTCCCGGCGAGGTTCTGCGAGCCATGGCTCGACTGCATCGTGATCCCGAGGCCGCCGACCGCGTGCGCGACCAGCATGACGCCCGCTCCGAGCGTCTCGATCTGGAGCGGCCGACTCGTCTGCGTCGTCACGCTGTGCCAGACCCCGTGCGGCGAGAGCGCCAGGAAGGGCGCGAAGCAGACCACGAGCACGGCAAGGAACACGCCTCCGCAAACCAGCAGCGTGCGCCTCCCGCTCCGCCGCCAAATCCACGCCGCCGAGACGGGAACGAGCACAGCCGGGAAGAGCTTCGCCGCCACCGCCAACCCGAGCACGCCGGCGCCGAGTCGCTGCCGACCCGCGACGAAGGCGGCCAGCGCTCCCGTTGTCAGGGCCGCCGGCCAGAGGTCAAACCGCGACAGCTCGACCGAGCCGAGCAACAGGGGCGCAAGCGCGGCGAAGCCCAACCCTGCGCCGATCCGAAATGCACCCGCATCGAGCCGAAGCAGGATCGAGAGCATGAACAGGAGGACGAGCGCGCCGCAGACGAGCATCTCCGCCTCGAACCCCCGCCGGTACCCGGAGAGGTCGCCGTCCGACGAGCGCAGCAGCGACGGGATCACGAACAGGGGGAGCGCCGCCGGCGGGTACTCGAGCTCGAAGTCGCGGTACGGCACCTGCCCGTTCGCCATCGCGTCGCCGTACCGCTGGTAGATCGGCGTGTCGACGATCTGGCTGTGGCGGTAGAAGCCGACATGCAGGCCGATCCAGGCGACGACGAACACCGCGACCGCCGCCGTGGCCGCCAGCGCGGCCGTCCGGGGGCTAGCCGGCAGCGACCAGCTCTCGCTGCTCGTGCTCATCACGGACGGCCACCTCCGCCGGCTCGGGCGACGGAACCGCCGCCAGCACCGCATACGCGGCGAAGGCGAAGAACCAAGGGAGGTAGAGGTAGAACCAGTGGGTGAGCACGAGCTCGAAGCCGATCAGGAGCGCGCCGGTCAGCGCCGCCAGCTGGAGCGGTGACTTGCGCCGCGGCACGAACGCAACCGCAACGGCGCCGGCGACGAGCAGCGCCTCGAGCACCTTCTGGAGCCAGGCGAGGTCGGGCAGGCCGGCGTGGTATTGGCCCCAGTCCCACAGCGAGAACGGCGAATGGCGATTCACCTGCGGCGGGATCGTGCGGTCCCAGAACACCCGCGCGGCGTGCAACGGGTTCGGCTCGAGGAGCAGCACCCAGAAGCAGGCGGCGGTCGCGACCGCAAACGAGGCGGCGAAGACGATCGCCGTCCGTCGGCTACGCCGGAACTCGGGGTAGGTCGCCCACAGTGGCGCAACCAGGAGCGCGCCGAACTTCGTCCACGACGCGAAGGCGACGGCCGCGCCGCGCGCCCACGCCGAGGTACAGAGCCAGAACCCCCAGATCAGGAACGCGGGCATGATCGCGTCGTTCGTGTTCGAGTTGGACGCGTACTGCGTGAAGGGGTAGGCGGCCCACGCGAATGCGAGCGTTACCCCAAGCCGGTTGCCGCCGAATCGTCGCCCGACGAGACCAAGGCCGACCAGGCAGAGCATGTCGAACGCGATCGCGGTGAAGTGGGAAGCCGGCAAATCGTCCCACTTCCCGCTCCAGCCGAAGAAGAGGTAGCCGGGGATGTAGGCGATGTACGACATCGGCCCGTACGTGTCGCCGTTCGGGTTTGCGGCCTCGCAGCGGCCGTTCGTCTGGATCCGCTGCCGGATCTCGCCGTCGCGGTCGGCGGGCCCGCACGGCTTCAGGTTCTCCTCGACCGGGAAGTTCCCGTAGGGCGACTGGCCGTGGACGATCCGCTCGGCGCCGATCGGGCCGGAGAAGCCGACGTCGATCACATTCGACTCGCGCACGTTGAGCCCGACCTTGAAGCCGGCGAGGAAGACGGTCGCGGCGGCGAGCAGCCACACCGGCCACAGCGGCCGAGACACCCGGGGCGGCCGGTCGCGGGCGCCGATCCAGATCGTGCGCCCGAGCAGGTAGACGAGCCCCGGATAGACGAGCGGGACGCTCGTGAAGATCCGGCCGTGGTTGAAGTACCAGAGCGAGACCGAGAACGAGAGCAGCGCCAGCAGGTCGAGGTTCCGGAGGCTGAACGGGCGCCGGAGGTCGGCGAGCCCGATCAGGAAGACTGCGCAGAAGGCGAGCCAGATCTCGAGGCTGTTGATCTTCTTGCCGCCGAATGCCCCCGAGCCGCCGCGGGCCATCTTCCACGCCACCTGCGGGCCGGTCCAGGCCTCCAACACGGCCCCGCTCGCATCGTCCACCCGGCCCGTCGCGATCTCGCCCGTCTTGCCCGACCACACCCCGACGTTCCAGTCGCGGTAATTCTTCTCGTACGTCCCCTGGGTGACCAGGCTCTTCTTCGGATACCTCGACACCCAGGACTTCACCTTCGGCGCGGCGAGCAGCGCGGCGACCGCTGTCGCTTCGGTCAGGGACGGCGCGGGGTCCCGCGGCGTAAACGGGATCGGCGATACGAGCCGGCCCTGCCGGTCGTAGGTCTCGCCGTCCGCTGCCCCCGCCGCCGGCACCAACGCGAGCAGCGCGAGCACGGCGGCGGCTGCGACCAGCCGGGTCACGGCGTCCGTCTGAAGGACCAGAGCTTGTTGACGCTGAAGCTGAAGGGCGTGACGAGGATGATCGCGACGGCCTGCGCTGCGATCTTGTTCACGCCGAGCTCGACGAGGATCCTCAGGATCCCGAGGTTGAGCCCGAGGGCGATGACCGAGACGATCAGAAAGCGGGCGCCCTGGTGGTAGAGGTCGCCGCGGGTCTCGCGGAAGGTCCAGAGCCGGTTCCAGACGTAGTTGTTCGTCACCGCGACGGCGAAGGAGCAGACCGCAGCGGGCAGGTAGTGGAGCCCGACCCGGCGCAGCAGCACGCTGTAGACGGCCAGGTTGACGACGAACCCCGACACGCCGACCGTCGAGAACTTCAGCAGTTGGATCCAGTTCTGAGGCCGCGCCAGCGCGCGACGCGCGCGGGTGGCCGCGATCTCAGCTGCGGTCGAGCGCGCCACGCCCCGAGCGTACCCGAATGTCCGGCTCATCCTCCCTTGAAGCCTTCCTCGCCGATCAGCGGGACGAAACGGCACGGCACGGAGCGCAGGACGGCCGGCCCCTCCGGGCTGCGGACGACGAGGTGGAGCTCCTGCCCACGCCGCCCGCCGACCGGAACGGCGAGTCTGCCGCCGGGCTCGAGCTGCTCGTAGAGCGATACCGGTACCTCGGGCGCGGCCGCGGCAACCGCGATCGCGCCGAAAGGGGCGTGCTCCGGGAGCCCCTGCGACCCGTCCCCGACGTGGACCTGCACGTGCCCGTACCCCGCCGCTTCAAGCGCCTCACGGGCGCGCTCGGCAAGTTCCGGGAGCCGTTCGATCGTGTGCACCTCGGCGGCGAGCTCGGCGAGGACGGCTGCCTGGTAGCCCGATCCCGTGCCGACGTCGAGGATGCGATCGCTCTCGCGCACGCTCAGCACCTCGCAGATCCGCGCGACCATGTACGGCTGGGAGATCGTCTGCTCGCCACCGATCGGCAGAGCGGCGTCGTCGTAGGCGCGGTCGCGAACCTGCTCCGGGACGAAGAGCTCTCGCGGCACGCGCTCCATCGCCGCGAGCACCCGCTCGTCCTTGATGCCCCGCCGCCGGAGCTGCTCCTCGACCATGCGGCGGCGCTCGGCGGCGCGGTCAGGCGACACAGGCGGACGCCTGCGTGTAGGCGGGCTGCTCCAGGCCGAAATGGGCGAGGACCGCAGGCATGACGCCGGTGATACCCGCCGGAACGGCATCCAGTCCGACGACCAGCATCGGCACCTCGGAGTCGCCCGCGAGCAGCGAGCCGTGGCTCCCACCGCCGACGTGACTTCGGCCGGCCAGATCGGTGAACTCGTAGCCGTCTGTGGCGGAGACGAGCACGTCGCCTGCACTCGGGTTGTGGAGCGCAGCCCACGACCGTGCGAGCCCGTCGGGATGGTCGAGCAACGCCTGGTCGCCGTTCAGCTCCCAGCGTGCGTCCCCCGGACGGAAGCGCAGCTCCTCGCCGTCGCGTCTGGCCACCGCCTCGCCGTCCTCGAGAAACAGCGTGACGTCGACCTCGGGCCGACGATCGAGACGTTCGGCCAGTTCGCGGATCGACTCCGAGCAGAGGGGCAGGCGGTAGACCTGACCGGCGCGGTTCGAGGCGCAGACGGCGACGTCGGGGCGCTCGAGACCGCTCCGCCGGAAGAGCCGTAAATCCGCGTACGCCGCCTCCAGCGGGACGCCGTGCTCGACCGGCGTCTGGCCATGATCGGAGCAGACGACAACGGCGTAGCGCTCGAGGAACGCATCCGGCCCTCCGGCCGCATCCATGAGCGACCCGACGGCCTGATCGGCGTCCGCGAGCTTGCCGGCGGCAGCTTCCGGGCCTCGCGCGTGCGACACGTAGTCGTAGTCCGCGAGGTAGAAGAGGAAGAAGTCGAAGCCGTCGCGAGTTACCAGCCAGCGGCCGACGGCGGCAGCATATCCGTCGATCGACCCCGCCGACCGGCGGCGCACCGCGAGCGGCGCACCGGTCGCGTCCGACTCGAACAGGTTGTAGAAGAAGAACCGACGCGGCCCGAAGGCGGTCCGCCCCAAACCCGGCAGCGTCGCCCGATGCTCGGTTCGCCCGCGGTAGCACGTGAAGTTCACCGCCGCGGTCACCAGGCCGGCGTCGTCGAGCGCCTCGAACACGGTCACCGCCTCGGCCGAGAGATGGCGGGCGCTGAGGTTGAAGATCGTGTCGACCAGCGACCGGCGCGTGCCGGCCGCGACGATCGCTCCGAACGACGAGCCGTACTCCACGAGCCGCCGCTCCTCGCGGTCGAACCAGACAAGGTGCGGGATGTGGTGGACGTCCGGGTGAGCGCCGGTCGCGATCGAGGAGGCGCAGACCGGCGTGAGCGACGGGAAGGTCGACACCGCCCGGGCATACATCCCGTGCCGGGCCAGGAAAGAGAGCGCGGGGGCGTCTCCGTTCTCGGCCGACCGCTCGAACACCGACGGCGTCAGGCCGTCGATCACGACCAGGACGACGCTCTTGGCCATTAGTCCTTGGCGAGGATGCGCAGACCGGCGTGGCGGTCCGGCCCGCGTCGCGTCAGACGCAGGGCGTACAGCGGAACGACCACTGCCTCGAGGTACCCGACGGCCGGCACGAACGCGAAACCGGCGATCACGAGGCCCGCCAGCGCAACGAGCACCGCCACCCCGAAGCGCGTCCCGCCGCCGCGGACCGCACCGGCGATGATCGGCACCGACGCGACCGCGCCGAGCAGCCCGCCGATCGCGCCGGCGGCGGCCTCCGCCCAGTTGCCGACCGCGAAACCGATGCCGATCCCGGCCGCGACCGCGAGCAGGGCGGCAAGTGCGACGCGGACGCCCGTCCGTCCCTCGGGGATCAGCGCCCCGATCGCAACGCCGGCGCCGGTGCCGAGGCCCGCGGCGACGCCGATCCAGTACCACGAACCCATGCTCCGGCCAGTCTAGGCAGCTTCGAGCCGGCGGATCACCGCGAGGCCGAACTCGGCAGCCCTGGCGCCGTCGATCACGCGGTGGTCGAACGTGACCGCAATCGTCCCAAGCCGGCGTACGACGACCTCCCCGTCACGAACGACCGGTCGCGGCGCGATCCGCCCGACGCCGAGAATCGCGACCTCGGGGTAGTTGACGATCGGCGTGTGGAAGAGGCCTCCGAGCTTCCCGGCGCTCGTGACCGTGAAGGTCGAGCCGCGCAGCTCCTCGGGCGCGAGACTGCCTGCGCGGGCGCCGGCGGCGAGCCGCTCGAGGTCGGCGGCGAGCTCCTCGATCGAGCGTGTGTCGCAGTCCCGGACGACGGGAACGACCAGGCCCTGGTTGGTCTGGACGGCAACGCCGATGTCGTAGCGGTCGAGGTAGACGATCTCGTCTCCCTCCAACCGGGCGGTCAGCTCCGGGTACTCGTGGAGCGAGAGCGCGCACGCCTTCAGCACGGTCGGGACAAGCGCCTCGAGGTCCATCCTTTCGAAGTCGCACTCCTCGACCCAGGTCACGGGCGGAACCTCGCGGTGCGCGAGCGCCATGTGCTCCGCGATCAGCCGGCGGACGCCGCGCAGCGGCTCCCGCCTCTCACCGGCTGCGGGTACCCGTGCACCCGCAGCCGAACGAACATCCTCCTCCGTGATGCGCCCGTTCAGCCCGGTACCTTCGACCAGTTCGAGATCGACGCCGAGTTCTTGGGCGATCCTCCGAACGAGCGGCGTTGCTTGGGGCTTCGTCGCCCGCGTGCCGACCTGCGCGGCACGCGGGCTCGCTTCCGTCTGAGTCCGGACGAAGTCATGCGCCGAAGGCGCGACTTCGTCCGGCGAGTCACCCGACGAGATGACCACGAGCACCGTCCCGACCGGAACGACCTGACCCTCGGGGACGAGGATGCGCACCACGGTGCCGGCCGCCGGCGAAGGGATCTCGACGGTCGTCTTGTCGGTCTGGATTTCGACCAGCGGGTCGTCCTCCGCCACCTCCTGGCCTTCGCTGACGAGCCAGCGGGAGACCTCGCTCTCGGTCAGACCCTCGCCGAGGTCTGGGAGCTTGAACTCGTACGCCATCAGAACTCTTCGAGCAGGCGCCTGCCCGCCGCGGCGACGCGCTCGAAGGACGGCATGTACGCGTCCTCGAGCTGCCAGAACGGATACGGCACGTCGAATCCGGTCACGCGGATCACCGGGCCGCGCAGATCGAGGATCGCCTTCTCCGCGATCACCGCCGCCAGCTCCGCGCCGAATCCGGCGACGCGCGGCGCCTCCTGGACGATGACGACCCGGCCCGCCTTCGCCACCGATGCGAGCAGCGTCTCCTCGTCCAGCGGTTTCAGCGTTCGCACGTCGAGGACCTCCACCGACGCGTCGAGCGCCTCGGCGGCAGCCTCTGCCACCGACACCATCGCCCCGTAGGCGACCAGCGTCAGATCGTCGCCCACACGGACGACCCGCGCCTTCCCGAGCGGCACCACATGCTCGCCGTCGGGGACCTCGCCGCGGGCGGTCCGGTACACGAGCTTCGGCTCGAAGACGACCACCGGATCGGGATCTCTGATCGCCGCTGCGAGCAATCCCTTCGCGTCGGCCGGCGTCGACGGAATCGCCACCTTCACCCCCGGGGTGTGGACGTAGTACGCCTCGGGCGAGTCGTCGTGCAACTCGGGCGCGCGGACGCCGCCGCCGTACGGCATCCGCACCGTGATCGGGAACTCAATCGCGCCGCGCGTCCGCCAGCGATAGCGGCCGACGTGGTTGATCAGCTGGTCGAGACAGGGGTACGAGAACGCGTCGTACTGCATCTCGCAGACCGGTCGCCAGCCCGCCATGCACAACCCGACGGCCGAGCCGAGGATGCCGGCTTCCGAGAGCGGTGTATCGACGCAGCGGTCCGGCCCGAAGCGATCACGCAGTCCGGCGGTCGCACGAAAGACACCGCCGGCTCGACCGACGTCCTCGCCCAGCACCAGCACCGTATCGTCGCGCGTCATCTCGGTGTGCAGCGCGTCGTTCACCGCCTCGACGAGCATGAGCTCAGCCACCGGGCCACCCCTCGCGGAGCGCCGGCGGCGGATCGACGTACGCGTGCTCGAAGATCAGCTCGGGATCGGCCGGCGGCTCGGCCTCCGCGGCGGCGATTCCCTCGCGCATCAGCTCGGTCGCCTCGGTCTTGATCCGTTCGGCGGTCGCGTCGTCGAGCACGCCGAGCCGCCGGAGGTAGCCCTCGTACCGACCCACGCACTCGCGCTGCTTCTCCTCCTCGACCCGGTCCTGGTCGACATAGGCGCGCGGATCGTCGGCGGTCCCGTGGGGCGCAACCCGGTAGGTGACGGCTTCGATGAAAGTCGGGCCGTCACCTGCACGCGCGCGCGCAACGGCGTCGCGGGTCGTCTCGTAGACGGCGAGCACGTCCGCCCCGTCGACGCGCGCCGCCGGCATCCCGTAGCCGATCGCCTTGTCGGCGAGCGTCGGCGCCGCGGTCTGCGCCGAGAGCGGCGTCGAGATCGCCCACTGGTTGTTGTTGCAGAACAGGATCAGCGGCGCGCGCATCACCCCGGCGAAGTTGGCCCCCTCGTGGAACGCGCCCTCCGAGGTCGCCCCGTCGCCGAAGTACACGATCGCGACCGTCCGCTCCCCACGCAGCTTCTTCCCCCACGCCAGTCCCGCCGCGTGCGGGACATGGGTCGCGACCGGGACGCAGATCGATGCAAGGTTGTAGTCGAGCGGGTTCCACCAGCCCGCCGGATGGCCGCGCCACCACGACAGCACCGTCGCCGGCGACATGCCGCGCAGCAGGCCGATCGCCGCCTCCCGGTAGCTCGGGAAGATCCAGTCCTCGCGCTCGAGCGCATAGGTCGAGCCGACTTGCATCGCCTCGTGGTTCCAGAACATCGCGTAGGTGCCGATGCGGCCCTGGCGGTGGTAGACGACCGAGCGCTCGTCATAGGTCCGCAGCAGGACCAGCTGCCGGTAGAGCTCGAGAAAGTCGCCTTCGTCGAGGTCGGCGACCTCGCCGTCCGGGACGCTGTCCCCGTCGCCGATCACGCGCCGGAGCCCCCGCTCGGCTGGCACCACCTGCGCCACGGCGGCGATGCTATCTCAGGCTACGAGCACCGAGACCGCATCGCGCTCGGCCTCGAAGGCGACCTCGGTCACGTCGCCCAGGTCCTCGCCGTCGACCTCGAGCGGCAGCGGCTCGTCACACACGACCCTGATCGAGTCGACGTCGTGGGCGTGCAGGACGCCGGGCAGGCCCACGAGCCCGCGGCCCGTGAACAGCCGGCCGGCATAGCGGAGCGACGAGAGAA
Source organism: Actinomycetota bacterium (assembly GCA_046723985.1). Lineage (GTDB taxonomy): Bacteria > Actinomycetota > Thermoleophilia > Gaiellales > Gaiellaceae > DATBLE01. The sequence continues at coordinate 11,155 of JBKOVQ010000090.1, forward strand.
TCCCCGCCCGCTCGAGTGCGACCACGTCGAGGCCGAGCTCGAACCGAGCCTCCGGCGAAAACCGGAGCGGCCGCGACCCGGCGTAGGTGAACACGGCGTCGTTCGAGACGAACAGGAGTGCCGCCCGCCCGAGACCTTCGATCTCGAGTCGCGGCTCGTAGCCCTTCGCCAGACGCCCGGCGATGACACCGGCGTACGCGAGGTCGCCACGCCGGCGACCGTCCGCGCGCCGCCTCGTCTCCAGCTCCCGGACCGCCTCGGAGTCGACGCCGATCCCGGCCGAAAAGGCGAACCGCCGCCCGTTCGCCCGGCCGACCGAGATCCGCCGTCGGCGCACGCCCTTCGCGGGGTCGGCGGGCACCCCGAGCGCCCGGGCGAGCACGTTCGTGTAGCCACCGGCGACGATCCCGAGCGGCTTGCCGGCCGGCAGGCCGTTCACGACCTCGTTGACGACGCCGTCGCCGCCGAAGACGAAAACGGCATCCCCGGCCGCCGCCGCCGCGAGCTCCGTCGCGTGACCGCGCCGCTCGGTGAGCAGCGTCTCGATGACGTCGAGGCGGCCCTCGAGTTCGCGCACCCGCCCTTCCGTCACCCGGCTGGCAAAGGGATTGACGATCAGCGTGACGTTCATGCAGGCGTCGAGTACCCGCGCATCCCGTCGACGAGCAGCTCGAGGAACCGGTCCGCGAGCTCGTCCGTTTCTCGCCCGGGCTGGAGCCAGGTGTAGGCCCAGTTCGCGGCCGAGAGCAGGAGCAGGGCGGCGGCCGCCTCGTCGAGGTCGGAGCGCAGCTCGCCGAGGTCGCGGCCCTCGCGGAGGAGCTCGCGGATCCGCTCCTCGTAGCGTCGCCGCTCGGCGACGAACTCCTCGCGGCGCGCTCCGTGGAGATACCGCCATTCCTGGACGAAGACCGTCGCGACGTCGAGCTGCTCCGCGACCACGCGGAGGTGCCCGCGCAGGGCGAGCCGGATCTTCTCGACAGGCGGCGCGTCGTCCGGGATCGCGTCCAGCGAGGCGTGGAACGCGGCGGCGCCCTCGGCGAGCGTCTCGTAGAGCAGGTCCTCCTTCGAGGCGATGTGCGAATACAGCGAGCCCTTCTGGACGCCGAGGGCCTCGGCGATGTCGCCGACCGAGGTGCCGTGGTAGCCCTTCTGCGCGAAGAGCCTCGCGGCCTGGCGGGTCAGCTCCGAGCGGCGCGCGGACATGCTACGGTCGAGAGACTAACGATCGTTCGGTAGGAGGGTCATGACAGAAGTCCTTCAACCAACAGAGCAGGGGTTCCTCGACTACGTGCAATCGGGCGGCCAGGTCGAGGCGGACGACTGGATGCCGGACGAGTACCGGGCGAAGCTGATCAAGTTCATCGAGATGCACGGGAACTCGGAGCTGATGGGCGTCCTGCCCGAGCGCGAGTGGATCCTCCGTGCCCCGACCCTCCAGCGCAAGCTCGCGCTGACCGCCAAGGTCCAGGACGAGGTCGGGCACTCGCAGCTGATCTACCGCGTCGTCGAGGACCTCGGCAAGCCGCGGGCACAGTGTCTCGCTGACCTGATCTCCGGGAAGTCGAAGTTCCACAACGTCTTCCACTATCCGACGAAGACGTGGGGCGACGTCGGCGTGATCGCCTGGCTGGTTGACGCGGCCGCGATCATCTCCCAGAAGGCACTCCTCAAGTGCTCGTACGCGCCGTACGCGCGGATCATGAAGAAGATCTGCTGGGAGGAGTCCTTCCACATCCTCCACGGCCGCGACGTCGTACTGACGATGATGAATGGCACCGACGAGCAGCGCGAGCTCGTCCAGGAGGCGGTGACGCGCTGGTGGCCGCCGCTGATGCAGTTCCACGGCAATCCGATCGCCGCGGAGGACGACCCGGTCGTCCAGTGGCGGATCAAGACGCAGGGGAACGAGGAGGCGCGCCAGCAGTTCCTCGACGGCTACGTCCCGCAGATCTGGGAGCTGGGCCTGACGGTTCCCGACCCGAAGCTGCGAAAGCGTGACGACGGCGTCTGGGAGTACAGCGAGCCCGACTGGGACGAGCTGCGCTCGGTCGTCACCGGCCACGGCCCGAGAACGGCGGAGCGGCTCGAGCTCCGGCGTATCTCGCGCGAGGAGACCGACTGGGTGCGCCGCGTGATGCTCGCCGAAGCGGCGTGAACGTCTACGAGGTCTTCCGGCAGGAGCGGAAGGGGGTCGCGTTCGAGCACGCCGGCTCCGTCATCGCGCCGGACGAGGCGTTTGCGCGGGCGTACGCGCACGAGCAGTACGGCCGGCGCGGCGAGTCGTCGGCGCTCTGGGTCGTCCCCCGCGAGGCGATC
>JBKOVQ010000220.1:0-6798 GCA_046723985.1 Actinomycetota bacterium
ACCGCGAAGTCGTTGGTTTGAAGCCTCGAGCCGCTCATCGCCCGGCCCAGGAGATCGTCGGCGAGTTGCCCGAGGATGAAGAGCCGGAAAAGGACGTTACGTCGGCGTGAAGGAGTCGAGCCCATGAACTACGACTTCGTAGTATAGTGCTACGACTTCGTACTATTGGGAGGCGCACACATGCCGAGATACATTGCCTGGCCAACCATTCTGATCGCCGTGGTGGTCGGAGCGGCGTCGGCGGCCACAGCGTTGAAGCCGGCTCGCATTGTCGCCCGGATCGCCACGGGCCAGACGCCGTGCTCCGAGAACGGTGGGCTTGGTGCCCTCTGGGTCAGCAACTTCCGCGACGCGACGATCGCGCGTATCGATCCGACCACCAACCGCGTCACCGGCCGCATCAAGGTGGGTCCGCAGCCCTGCGGCGTCGTCGTTGGTGCGGGCGCGCTCTGGGTCGGGAGCCACGCCGGCAAGAGCATCTACCGCGTCGACCCGTCGACGAACAAGGCGCGCGCCGTGCCGGTCGGCCTCCTCTCTCCCGATTCGATCGCAGTCAGCGATGCCGCGATCTGGCTGACGTCCAGCGCGGACCGGGTCGCAGTCCGCTTGAACCCGAAGACGCTGCGCGTCGTGGCTCGCGTCACGGTCGGCCTGGGCCCGAGCATCGCGGCGATTGCCGGCGACGGGAGCGCGTTCGTCCCGAACAACGGCGACGGCACGGTGAACCGGATCGATCCGGTCCGGAACAAGGTCGTGGCCACGTACAAGGTCGGGCCGAACCCCTACCCGGCGGCGACCGCCTTCGGCGATGTCTGGGTTCCTGTCTCAGGCGGGCGGCAGGTCGTGCGGTTCCACGTCGGCTGATTCGGCAACATCCCAGCGTGGCGATCGAGCTTCGGCCTGCGAGCACGCTCACGCATGTGGAGCTGGCAGCTCTCTTCACCGCCAGGTTCGCGAATACCGTGAGAGCGAAGAGCCCTGGCAACGCTCGAACGAGACGCTCCAGCATCTCGCCGGCCGCGACCCGACCCCGCAGGGGCTTGTCGCCGAGAACGCCGCAGCGATCTACCTGCGAGCAGCGAGAGCCTCAACCTGGTTCAGGCAGCCGCCGGTGAGCCCGTTGCACTGGCGCTCCGGGTCGCGGGGGCACAGCTGCGGCTCCGTCAGTACGAGATGGTCAAGCGTCTCGACTAGGTCGGCGCGAGCGCGTATCCGTTCGAGAGCATCGCCTCGCCGCGGGCGAGGCAGGCATCCCACGTCGGCACGTCCCAGCCGAGCGAGTCGGCGAGGCGGACGATCATGTTGAAGAGCGCGGCAACGTGGATCGCATCGACCATCGCTTCGTCGGACACGCCCGCGGCTCGCAAGGTGTCTGCATCCTCCGGCTCGAGCTCGTCGGGGCGGAGGGTCAGCTTCTCGAGGAAGCCGAGCATCGCACGCAGGCGCTCGTCGACCGGCGCCGTGCGCCAGTCTGCCTCGACCGCCTTCCAGATCTCGTCACCGAGTGCGTACGACGCGACCGCGCCGTGGGAGCGCGTTCAGAACGGACATTGGTTGAGCGACGAGACGAACCCCGCGAACAGCTCCCTCTCGCCAGCCGACCAGTCCGACGGGCCGCGCATCGCGACGTCGAGCGCAGCCGAGAACGGTCGGCCGAAGAGCTCCGGCCGGTAGTAGAGCGTCTTCAGAACGCCGGACGCAGTCGGTACACCGCGGGCCTGTGCAATCTGGTCCAGAACCGCGGCCTCGGCCGGGGCATGGCCGCCGTCGACGACGTCGAGCCTCATCGCAGCGTCTTCAGACCCGCCTCGAGCCGGAGCAGGCCCGCCGCGACTGCTGCCGACACCGTCTGCTCGAAGATCTCGTCCTCGGAGTGTCCGGCCGCCTTCAGGGCCTCGACGTCCGCGTCGGTGACCGTGGACGCGCGTGTGCGCACCTTGTCCAGATAGACGGCGAAGTCCGCCGGCATCGGCCGGTCGGGTTGCGCGGCGTCACGCAGCGCCGCGATCAGCTCGTCGTAGCGGGTCACGCGAAGAGTTTATGCAGCGGCCGGCAGCGTGAAGGAGATGCTCGCGCCTCCGCCCGGGCGGTTCTCGTGCCAGAGTCGTCCGCCCTGGTGCTCGACGAATCCTCGTGCGATCGCGAGCCCGAGCCCCGAGCCGCGCACGCTCTCTATGGGGAAGCCCGCGCCCGTGTCCTCGATCGTGACGCAGACCTCGTGCGCGAGCGGACGCACGCGAACGGCAACCGAGCCGTCGGCCGGCGTGTGCCGGAGGGCATTCGCGAGCAGGTTGTACAGGACACGTTCGACCTTCTCGGGTGCGCAGATGACGGCGGGCGAGCCGTTCACGTCCGCGGTCAGCGTGATCTTTCGTGAGAGTGCTTCCGGCTCGATCCCGCGCAGACACGCTTCGATCAGCGGGTCGAGCTGCGCCTCGGCGAGCTCGAGCGTGAGCACGCCCGCGTCGATCCGGGCGAGCTCGAAGAGATCGTCGACGATCGCCGAGAGCACGCGCACCTGCTCGCGCAGCGCGGAGAGGTACTGCTCGGGCTCGACGAGGCCGTCCTCGAGCGCCTCGAGCATGGCCTGCATCGAGGCGAGGGGCGTGCGCAGGTCGTGGCTCGCCCAGACGACGAGCTGACTCCGGACGTCGAACAGCTTCTCGAGGTTTGCGGCCATCTCGTTGAAGGCTGCACCAAGCTCGGCCAGCTCGCGCGGGCCAGTCTCGGGGGCGCGCGCCCCGAGGTCTCCTGCCGACAGCTCCGACGCGGCCGCCCGCAGGCGCTGCACGGGACGGGCGATCGAGCGCGCGACGAGGAGACCTGCGCATACGGCCGCGGACGAAGAGGCGGCCGCGACGAAGAGCAGGGTCATGTCGTGTCCCGAGCTGAACATCACCGTGCCTGAGACCGAGACCGCGGTCAGCGGGAGTGCGACACAGACGAGCGCAAGCCCGGTCAGGCGGAGGCTCGCGCTCGGCAGCAGCCTGAGTACGAGCGCCGCCAGGAGGCCCGCTGCCAACGTCGCTGCTGCGACGATCAGCGCGAAGACGATCACGGGCAGAAGCGGTAGCCGACGCCCCAGACCGTCTCTAGGTGCCGCGGCTTCGAGGGGTCGTCTTCGATCTTCTCGCGCAGCCGGCGCACGTGGACCGTGACCGTGCCCGTGTCGAAGGCAGGCTCGTAACCCCAGACCCGATCCATCAGCTGATCGCGCGAGAAGACTCGCCGAGGATGGGAGGCGAAGAACCAGAGCAGGTCGAACTCCCGGGCCGTGAGCCTGAGCGGCCGACCCGCCTTCGTCACCTCACGAGACGCCGCGTCGAGCTCGAGGTGGCCGTGGACGACCCGCTCGCTCGAGCCGGCTGGTTGCCGCGCGCGCCGCAGCACCGTTCGCACGCGCGCCGCCAGCTCGCGCGGCGAGAACGGCTTCGTGAGGTAGTCGTCGGCGCCGAGCTCGAGCCCGACGATGCGGTCGGCCTCCTCCGCCCGGGCGGTGAGCATGATCACCGGGAGCTCGGAGCGGGAGCGGATCCACTGGCAGAGCTGGAGTCCGTCCATTCCGGGCAGCATGAGATCGAGGACGACGAGGCTCGGCTCGTGCCTGCGCAGGAGCTCCTGCGCGTCGAGACCGTCCCCGGCTTCGAGCGTGTCGTAGCCCTCGCGGCGCAGGTAACGGACGACAACGTCCCTGACGATCGGCTCGTCGTCGACGACCAGGACAGTCGCCATCCTCGGATTGTGCCCGGAGCAGGCTTACGAAACCGTGAATTCGACTCTCCTAAGAGTCTCGAAAGCGTCTCGTAAGAAACGTCTCCTACCGTCGGCCGGGCAAGCCATCCCGAGGAGGAGCCGTGAAGAAGCCACTGTTTGCACTCGTTCTGGCCGGAGTGCTGGCTTTCGTCGCCGTGCCCGCATGGGCCGACTCGATCCACCATTTCAGGCAGGCCGCGACCGAGGGCTTCTACCGCGGCCAGACGATCGAGTACCTCGACCTCGGGCCCGTGAGCCTGAAGCCGGGGAACAAGGTGGCGCCGCTCTGGTCCGTGACCAACGGCGTCGAGGACCAGTACAACATCATCGACGTCGTCCCCGGGCAGAAGGGCTATACGCCGCTCTGGGACGTCACGCTCGTCACCTGGAAGAGCGACGCCACGCCCCGCAAGCTCACGTCGGCGGCCGCGGTCCGCAAGGCGCTCGCGGCAGGTGCGGTGAGCCTGAAACACGCCGGTCTCGTCGTCAATTGCCCGGTGATCTAAGAAGGCAACGAGACGCGCCCTGCTTCGACCTGGACGAGGCCGTCGCACTCTAGCGACGCGACGGCCTCCGGGTCGGTCTCGACCGACTGCGGTTCCTCCGAGACGAGCCGCAGCAGCCGGGCCCGGCGCTGGCGGAACGAACCTTCGAACGGACCCTGCTTCCGCACGGACTCGTACCGTTGCCCGACGGAGGGACAGGCATCGGACAGCGGGCAGATTCCGCAGCGTGGCACCCGGGCGAGGCAGACCGTTGCGCCCAGGTCGAAGAGCGCCTGCGCTGCCTCCGCTCCGAATACGGCGCCCGTGCGCGAGAGAACACGGCCGACGTTCACGTCCACGGGAAGAACCGCGCGGCCGAAGGCGAAGTTGCCGATCGCTGCAGCCGTATACGGCCCGACCCCGGGCAGATCGGTCAGGTCGTCCGGCCAGCCGTGCTCCGCGACCACGCGCGCGGCACGGTGAAGCGCCAGCCCGCGCCGGTTGTAGCCGAGGCCCTGCCAGGCGCGGATCACGTCCGCCGGCGACGCGGCCGCGAGCGCCTCGATCGTCGGCCAGCGGTGCAGCCACTCGAGGTAGCGGGGGATGACACGAGAGACCTGCGTCTGCTGGAGCATCACCTCCGAGACGAGGATCGCGTACGGGTCTCGCGTCCTCCGCCAGGGCAGATCCCGCCCATGCTCCCTGAACCAGGCCAGCAGCGGCTCGACCACGTCGTGACCCTACTTGCCGCAACGGTGGTCGGAGTCTGTCTCCTCCGCCGTGCTAATGGATGGGGACAAGAAGTCTGTTTGTTGAGCGGCCATCGCGGTGGGTAGCTTGGATGCGTGACTGGGCGAGGCTGGCTCCTCTTCGCGGCAATGTCGGTGATCTGGGGCATCCCGTACCTCATGATCCGGGTCGCCGTCGAGGAGCTCAGCCCGGGCACGCTCGTCTTCCTCAGGACCGCCCTCGCAGCGCTGCTGCTCGTCCCCATCGCCCTGGCGCGGGGAGAGGTGGGGCCCACCCTGACCCGCTGGCGCTGGCTCGTCGTGTTCTCGGCGATCGAGATTGCGCTGCCCTGGGTCCTTCTCTCGAGCGCCGAGACGCACGTCTCGAGCTCGCTAGCAGCACTGATCATCGCCGGTGTGCCGCTGGTCGGCGCTGCGATCACGCGGGCGTCCGGGGAGCGGCTGGGCCGTTCGAGCCTGATCGGCCTGCTGATCGGTCTGGCAGGGGTCGGGGCGATGGTCGGCACCGAGATCGGCGGCGGGAGCGCTACGGCGTTCGCCGAGCTCGGAGCGGTCGCCGTCTGCTACGCGGTCGGCCCGATCATCCTCTCGCGCTTTCTCGAAGACGCCCCGGCACTGGCCGTGGTCGCCCTGTCCCTTGGGGTGACCGCGCTCGCGTACGCGCCGATCGCCGCCTTCAACCTGCCCGACGGGATGCTTTCCGGTCGCGTGATCGCCTCTGTCCTCGGACTCGCCTTCCTCTGCACGGCGCTCGCCTTCCTGCTCTTCTTCGCCCTGATCGCGGAGATCGGCCCGGTGCGGGCGACGGTGATCACGTATGTGAACCCTGCGGTCGCGGCGATCGCCGGGGTAACCATCCTCGACGAGGCCTTCACGCTGGGGATGGGCGTGGGCTTCGTCCTCGTTCTCGTCGGATCGTTCCTGGCGACCAGGCCCGGAGCGAGACGTCAGCCGTTGCCGGCGCGACTGGAACCGGCCGTCGCCGAGTCCAAGTCATAGAGGGTCGATTCCCCCCGCCGCGGGCCGAGGCGCGCCCGCTAGCGTCTGGGCATGGGCGGTCCCGGCTTCGTCGACCTGCACAGCCACGTCATCCCGTCCGGCGACGACGGCGCCCGCAACGTCGCCGAAGGGCTCCAGCTCTGCCGGCGGGCCGCCGAGCAGGGGACGCGCCTGCTCTTCGGCACTCCGCACGCGCACGTCGCGGGAAGCCCGTACCCGATCACGAGCAAACGCATCGCGCGCGCGCGGGCGAGCTACGAGGAGATGAAGGACGAGTGCGCCGCATTCGGACTCGAGCTCCGGCTCGGTTGGGAGCTCGCTCCGGACGGAGCGCTCGTGGGCGAGATCGAGGACTATGAGCTCGAGGGGACCGGCACCGTACTGGTCGAGTTTCCCGGGCCCTGGTTCGAGTACACCGATCCGCTGGAGGCCCTGCGCGTGCAGATCGACCAGATCCGCGCTGCCGGACTCGGAGTCGTCCTCGCACACCCCGAGCGCTCGCTCGAGATCCAGCGGCGACCCGAGCTCGTGCTTCCGTTCATCGCCGACGGGGCGCTGATCTGCCTCAACGGCGACTCGTTCGTCGGCAACCACGGATCTGCGCCGGAGCGCTGCGCGTGGCGGCTGCTCGAGCTCGGCGCAGGCGATCTGATCGCGTCGGACGCGCACCGGCCCGGCCGCCCGAGCAGGCTGCACGAGGCGGTCGACGTAGTGGCTGCCCGCGCCGGTCGTGAGCGGGCGTATGCGCTCGTGAACGGGTATGCGCTCGGTCGGCTCCACGTGGTGGACGAGATCGTCACCTGAGCTAACAG
>JBKOVQ010000018.1:0-15049 GCA_046723985.1 Actinomycetota bacterium
GCGATCCTGGATGCGACACTCGATCTGATTGCTGAGCGCGGCGTCCACGAGTTCCGCACGGAGGACGTCGCTGCCCGGGCGCGGGTCGGCAAGGGCGCTATCTACCGCCGCTACCGCTCAAAGGATGAGTTGGTCACGGCGGCGGTCGCCGCGCTTGTGCGCGAGGAGATCGCCGTCCCGGACACGGGCTCGACCAAGGGGGACCTGCTCGTCCTGATGCAGGAAGCGGTCGAGCTCTACGGCAACCCGCTGCCGGCGCGGCTGATGCCGAACCTGGTCAGTGCGATGGCCCAGCGGCCGGACCTGGCGCGCGCCGTCCGCGACGGCTTCCTCGCCTCTCGGCGGGAGGCGTTGAGCGAGGTGCTTCGCCGCGGCGTCGAGCGCGGCGACCTGCGTTCCGACCTCGATCTGGAGCTGGCGCTCGATGTCCTCGGCGGGCCGCTCTTCTACCGGCTGCTCATCACCGGCGGTCCGCTCGACGAGCGCCTCGCCGAGGGCGTCGCCGAGCTGATCCTGCGTGGCTTCGCGCCGGACAAGTCCAGCCGCGCGACGTCGCGCAAAACCCGAAAGGAGAAAGCACGATGAAGATCCATGCGATCCAGACTGGCACCGTCGCCGTCACCTCCGCCTGGCGGGAAGGCGTCGGGCAGGGCAGGCGCCGCCTGCTGCACGTGTTCCTCGACCGCGACTGGACGGAGCGGCTGCCGATCTACGCCTTCGCGATCGAGCATCCAGAGGGCGTGATCGTCGTCGACACCGGCGAGAGCGCACTTGCCTCGAAGCCGGGCTACTTCCCCCGCTGGCACCCGGGGGTCAGCGCCTTCCGCGAATGGGTCGAGCCCAAGCAGGAGATCGGCCCTCAGCTTGAGCGGCTCGGCATCCGCCCGGGCGACGTCCGCTTCCTCGTCATGACCCACCTGCACACAGACCACGCAGGCGGCCTGCACCACTTCCCCGACACCGAGATCCTCGTCTCGCGCAGCGAGCTCGCGTTCGCCTCCGGGCGGCGCGGGCGCCTGCGCGGCTACGTCGCGAACAGGCACTGGCCCGCCTGGTTCAACCCGACCCTGGTCGAGCTCGAGCCGGAGCGCTTTGGGCCGTTTCCCGAGAGCCTGCGCCTGACCGAGGCCGGAGACGTGACGCTCGTCCCGGTCCCCGGTCATACGCCTGGCCAGATCGGCGTGCTCGTTGACGAGGGCGACCACACCGTCTTCCTCGCCGGCGACAGCTCCTACACCCAGGACCTCATGCTGCGCGGAAAGGCCGACGGCGTCGGGGCCGACGACCGCGCCGAACGGCTCACCCACGAGCGCATCCGCGCCTACGCCGAGGCGAACCCCACCGTCTACCTGGTTGCCCACGACCCCGAGACGGGAGCGCGCCTCGCCGAGCGGCGGCTCGTGTATCCGATCGCGGAGGGGGTGGCAGCGTGATCACCTTCGAGACCGAGGTGCGGATCGCGCGGCCGCTCGAGGAGGTTTTCGCCTACCTCTCCGAGCCGCTCAACTTCCCCCGCTGGAACTCCGCGGTCAAAACCATGCGCAAAACCTCAGCCGGTGGAAACGGCGCGGGCTCGACGTACGTGATGGAGCGCGAGCTTCCGACCGGACGCGCGGTCAACCGGCTCGACGTCGTGACGAACGAGCCGCCAGAAGAGTTCGCGATCCGCGCGAGCGCGGGGCCGACGCCCTTCCTCTACCGCTATCGGCTCTCGACCGAGAACGGCGCGACGATCGTCGGGCTCGACTCGGAGGTCGACCCGGGCCGTGCCGCCCTCCTGGGCCCGCTCGTGCACCGCGCGGTCCGAAGCGGCGTCGATGCCAACCTAGCCGCGCTGAAGACGATCCTCGAGCAAGCCCCTGATGCCTGACTACGATCCGACAGGAGAGAACGCGATGTCCGCAGACGCCAAGACCACGCACGCCGCCGGTGCACCAACCGGAATCAACGAGCGCGCCCCTGTCGTCGGAGCGAGCGAGATCGACATCAGTGCCACCCCGGAGGCCGTTTGGGAGGTGCTGACGGCATTCGAACGCTGGCCGAGCTGGAACCCGGACGTCAAATCGATGACCGTGCGCGAACCCGTCGCGCCAGGATCGGTGTTCCGCTGGAAGGCCGGACCGGGCACGATCGAGTCGACGATCCAGCGGGTCGAGCGGCCGCGCTTGATCGCCTGGACGGGCGAGACGCTCGGGATCAAGGCGATCCACTTCTGGCACCTCGAGCCGCGCGGCAGCAGCACGTTCGTGCGGACGGAGGAATCCTACGTGGGGCTCGTCGCCCGTCTCTTCCGCCGGCCGATCCAGAAGACCCTCGACCGAGCGCTCGCCGACGGGCTCCGCTACCTGAAGGCGGAAGTCGAGCGGCACCCAACGACGGAGGACTCGCAACCCGGCTCGATGCCCCCGGCGAGTGGGAGCGAGGCCGACGGCAACGCTTGAGCAGAGAGCTGGAACTCGGACGAAAGACCGATGACCGAAAGGTCGGCGGGCTTCGGCAGTGGAGGCGATGCCGAGAGAGGACGGTCGAGTGGCGGCGCGGCGGGACCGAGTTGCGCGGCCTCGCCGAGTAGCTCCTCGGCCGGTGGCGCCGACGCGATTACGGCTGCTGATCGAGGTTGATGATCAGTGACACGGTCGTTTCTCCTTGTGATGGGGCATGCCCACGTCGGACGGCAGTGCAGCTACTGCTACACCCCCGCGGCCAGTTCGGAAGCTGCGGAGCATCAACTCTCCCCCTCGAATCTGGAACGGGATTGTTGGTCCTACGCTGCTCGTCTCGTCTCGTCCCGTCTCGATTCGAGTCCACTTGGGCTCGTGGGCAAGGCGCGCGCGTTCGTCGTAATGTGACGGCGTGGAGACCTGGGACGCGTTGAGGTCGCGTCGCAACGTGCGGGAGTTCTCGCCGACGCCGGTGAGCGAGGAGGACTTGGCGAAGATTCTCGAGGCGGGCCGGCTCGCGCCGTCGGCGAAGAACTGGCAGCCGTGGGACTTCGTGCTTGTGTCCGACCGCGACCAGCTCCGCGAGCTGACCGGGGTCTGGCAGGGCGCGTGGCACGTCGGCGGCGCCGCAGCTGCGATCGCCATCGTTGCACCGAATCCTCCGGACGATCGCTGGGCCGGCCTCCTGCAGTACGACATCGGTCACGCGACGATGCTGATGATGCTCGCCGCGGCCGACCTCGGGATCGGCAGCTGCCACTCGTCCGTGCAGGATCAGGGCGTCGCTCGGAAGATCCTGGGCTTCCCGGAGGACCACTTCCTCGCGTACCTCGTCTCGCTGGGCTACCCGGCTGACGGGCCGCTCCGGCCGCTCAAGCGGCTCAACCGGCGACCGTTCGACGAGGTCGTGCACCGCGACCGCTGGTAGGGGATTACCCGGCGCCGCATGAGGCCCGCGCGGATGATGTGCGAGGAGAGGAAGACGGTCCGGCCGCGCCCTTCGCCTCCAGAACCGTCTCGCGAAAGGCACCTCCATCAGCGGATCGAGCCCGCTGGTCGGCGCTTGCCTTACTGGTCGGCGTGGGGATCGCCGCCGCCGGATCCTCGCCGCGCTGGTGCTGATCTGCCGGGATGAGCTGCAGCTGCAGCCCGCCGAGGTGCTCGCGCCCGCGTACGATCTCGCTGCCTAGCAACAGCGAAGGGGCAGACCCTCCGAGGGTCTGTCGGGGTTGACCGGGTCCAAATCGATCATCGATAATCGGCATCCCGAGCAGGAGGTAGCGATGGTGGCGACGGAGCCGAAGGCACTCGCGACGTTCGACGGCGACGAAGGCTTCCCGATCGAGTGGGAGCCCGGGGAGCGCGAGCTCTTCTGGGTGCGCGACGACCTGCACTGCCCGAACCCGCTCTCTCCGCTCTTCTTCGACCTCGGCGGCTGGTGGCTGACCTGCGACCACATGTTCCGTCGCTTCGCGACGCCGTTCGCCTGCGACTGGGTCGCGAAGAACGTCAACGGCTACCTCTACACGGCCGCGATTCCAGCCGACCCGTCAGTGCGCGTCGAGGCGAACGAGTACGAGGCTCGGTACGTCCCCCGGGTTCCGCACGACCCCGAGCACGCCGCCAAGATGGGGGCGTATCTCGGCGCCGTCCTGCCGTACTACGCCGCCAACTTCCTCGACTGGTGGCGCGAGCGCCTGCGGCCCGAGATCGAGCGCAACTTCGCGTACCTGGACGGCTACGACACCGACTCCGCCTCGCTGGTCGAGCTCGCGGTCCTGCTCGAGGAGGCGATCGACATCCATGACCGGCACTGGAAGATCCACTGGATGCTCAACTTCGCCCAGTTCTCGGCGACGATGGCGTTGAGCGGGACGATCGAGCAGGTGCGCGGCGCCGCCGACCCGGCGCTGCTCGGCCGCCTGCAGAGCTCGCTCGAGGACCGCAACTGGGACTCGATCGAGGCGCTCTGGCAGATGAAGGAGGAGATCAAGGCGGACGACGAGCTGCGCTCGGCCTTCGCCGGCGAGACGGCGGGCGAGGTACTTCGTGCGCTCGACACGACCGAGAGGGGGAGCCGTTTCCGGCGCGAGCGGATCCAGGCGTACCAAAAGGAGTTCGGCTACAAGTCGATCTGGTCCCACGAGCTCTCGTTCCCGACGTGGTGGGAGAACCCGGCGCCGATCGTCGAGGCGGTCCGTGGCTACCTCGAGTCGGACTACGACTACCCGGCCGCGATCGGCGCGGTTCGCGCCGACCTCGAGACCGCCACGGCGGAGGCGGTCGAAGGCCTGGAGGGCGAGGCGCGCGAGCAGCTCCAGCAGGCGCTCGACCTCTCGCTGAAGATGAACCCGCTGACGCCGGACCACCACTTCTACATCGACCAGGGCACGAACGCACGGCTGCGGCTGGTCGCGATCGCGATCGGCCGGAAGCTCGTCGAGGCCGGAGCGCTCGACGATCCGGAGGACGTCGTCTACCTCCGCTACAACGAGCTCCGCCTGCTGACGGCGAGCCCGGAGGTGTTCGACGCGCGCTTGCTCGTCTCCGAGCGGCGCGACGAGCGCGAGCGGCAGGCCGAGATCCGGCCGCCGGACTGGATCGGCACGGCGACAGACGCGGCGCTGGCGTTCCCCTACCTGACGCTCTGGGGGTTCCCGGAGAAGTTCCACCGGCAGGCGCCGGAGCGCGTCGACGAGGTGCAGGGCCTCGGGGCGTCGCCCGGGGTCGTCGAGGGGCCGGCGCGAAAGGTCTCTTCGCTGGACGAGTTCGACCAGGTGCGGGAAGGCGACATCCTCGTCTGCGAGATGACGAACCCGGCGTGGGTCGTCCTGTTCACGAAGATCGCGGGCCTCGTCACCGACGCCGGCGGGGTCGCCTCGCACCCGGCGGTCGTGGCGCGGGAGTTCTCGATCCCCGCGGTCGTCGGCACGTCGATCGCGACCGAGCGGATCGCGACCGGTGACCGTGTCCGGGTCAATGGGACGAGCGGGACCGTCGCGGTGCTCCGCTAGTCGGGTCGGTCAGGTGGGCACCTCGGTCACACGGGTCGTCCTGCGCGAGCAGGTCAAGGAGCTGATCCTGGAGCGGATCGTCAGCGGCGCCTACAACCCGGGCGAGCGCCTCGTCGAGACGAGGATCGCGAGCGAGCTGGGGACGAGCCAGGCCCCCGTGCGCGAGGCGTTGCGAGACCTCGAGCTCCTCCGGTTCGTCGAGTCCGAGCCGTTCCGCGGCGCCCGCGTCCGCGAGGTCTCCTTGGAGGAGCTGGTCGAGATCTACCCGGTCCGGGCGGCGCTGGAGGAGGTCGCTGCGCGCGAGGCAGCGAAGCGCCTAGACGGACAAGTCGACGCGCTCGAGGCCGAGGTGGAGGCGATGCACACGGCCGCGGACGCGAACGACCTGCACGCCCAGGTCGAGCACGACGTCGCGTTCCACCGCCTGATCGTCGAGGCGTCCGGAAATCAGGTGCTCCTGGAGACATGGCTGGCGCTGCGGATCGAGGCGCGCACGATCGTCACCGCCCTCCGCACGGGCCTCGACGGGCACGCGATCGCCGAGCTCCACCGGCCGGTGCTCGAGGCGTTTCGGGCACGCGACGCCGAGCTAGCCGCCACCACCCTCCGCCGTCACCTCGAGCAGTTCGGGGAAATGTTGAAAGGAGCCACCAGCGAATGACCCGCCTCGTCGATCTTTCGATGCCCGTCCACGCCGACATGCTGACCTTCCCACGCGTGCCGCCTCCCGCCCTGCTGCTGTACGAGAGCTGGACCGACTTCGCGGAGCGGATCGGCGCGGCGCAGTACGGCGCGACGTCCCTGACGGCGAGCTACCTCGTGATCCAGAACGACCATGTGGGCACGCACGTCGACGCCGTCAAGCACATCCGCGGCGCCGACGCGCCTGGCGTCGAGGGGATCCCGCTCGAGTACTGCTTCTCCGACGGGGTCCGGCTTGACTTCCGGCACAAGGAGAAGGGGACGCGGATCTTCCCGGACGAGATCGACGAGGCGCTCGACAAGATCGGCTACGAGGTGAAGGAGCGGGACATCGTCCTCATCCACACCGGCGCCGGCGCCTACAACACCGAGGAGCGCTACAAGACGGACTTTCCGGGCATGACGGCGGAGGCGACCCGCCACCTGATCTCGAGAGGTGTGCGGATGATGGGTTGTGACGCGATCACCTTCGACCCGCCGGTCTGGGCGATGTTCGAGCAAAAGCACTTCTGGGAGGCGCACCTGGTGATGAACGAGGAGGACTACTGGCACCTCGAGAACCTGACGAACCTCGACCAGCTGCCGGGGAGCGGGTTCAAGCTCGCCGTGTTCCCGGTGAAGTGGATCGGCACCACGGCCGCGCCCGTTCGCGCGGTCGCGATTTTGGACGACTGAGCCTGGATGAGTGACCTGCTCGTAGTGTTCGGCGACGAGCGCTGCCTCGACGTCGCCGTCGCCGGCGGGAAGGGCGCGAGCCTCGCGGCGATGACGGCGGCCGGTTTGCCGGTGCCGTCGGGGTTCGTCGTCTCCGCGGAAGTGCTCGAGCAGGCGGTCGGCCGCGAACAGCTGCTCGCGGCGGTGCGTGCTCGGGACCACGAGGCGGCCACGGCGGTCGTGCGCGAGGCGGAGCCCCCGCGATCGGAGCTCGAGGCGGCGTACACGGCGATGGGCGGAGGTGCCGTCGCCGTGCGGTCGTCAGCGTGCGCGGAGGACTCGGAGGCGGCGAGCTACGCCGGGCAGCAGGATACCTATCTCAACGTCGAGGGCGTCGAGGAGCTCGCCGGCCGCGTCGTCGACTGCTGGGCGTCGTTCTTCAGCGAGCGCGCGATCTTCTACCGCGGCCAAAAGGGCTCCCTCGACGACCTGCGGATGGCGGTCGTCGTCCAGCGGATGGTCGATCCCGAGAAGTCGGGCGTCGTCTTCACCGTCGACCCGGTGCAGCGGCGGCGCGACCGGATGCTCGTCGAGGCGGTCTTCGGGCTCGGCGAGCAGGTCGTATCCGGCCACGTCACGCCCGACCACTACGTCGTCGACCGCGCGGGCGCGGTCGTGCGGGAGCTGCTCGTCAGCGGCGGCGTGCTGTCGGCGGAGGAGCTCGAGCGGCTGGCGGGCCTCGGCCGCCAGCTCGAGGAGCGCTTCGGCTGCCCGCAGGACATTGAGTGGGCGATCGCCGGTGACGAGATCTACCTGCTGCAGTCGCGGCCGGTGACGACGCTGTGACAGCCCTGGAGGAGCGGGCGCAGGCGTGGATCGAGCCGTACTGGAATGCGGAGCACCTGCGGCGCACGCGCGACTGGCTGCTCGAGCTCGATCCCGCCGCCGCCGAGGCGTCTCGGCTCGCCGCCCTTGTGCACGACATCGAGCGGCACTTCCCGGGTGGGCCCGTGCAGGATCTCGTCGCCTGGCCCGAGGACGAGCAGGACGCCGAGTACCAGCGTCTCCATTCCGAACGCTCGGCCCGGATCGTGGCCGACTGGTTGCGCGGGCAGGGCGCGGACGAGCCGCTCGTGGAGGAGGTCGAGCGGCTCGTGGTTGCCCACGAGACGGGCGGCGGCGCCGACGAGGACCTGATCCAGGCGGCCGACTCCCTCTCGTTCCTGGAGGTGAACCCATCCGTGCTGGTCGGGTGGTACGCGAAGGGTCGGTGCAGCCGCGAGCGCGCGAAGGCACAGGCGCGCTGGATGTTCGAGCGGATCAGGCTGCCGCGGGCGCGGGAGCTCGCGGAGCCGCTCTACGAGGAGGCGATCGCCACTGTCGACCGAGCCTAGGTGGATCGCGCCGCGCTCCCTCGACGAGGCGCTGGCGCTGAAGGCCGCGCACGGCGAGGACGCGACGGTCGTCGCCGGCGGGACGTTCGTCGGGATCATGGTCAACCAGCGGTTGACGGCGCCCACGGCGTTTCTCAGCCTCCGCGACGTTCTCGGGCTCGACTACGTCCGCGCGAACGGCGAGCTACGGCTGGGAGCGATGACCACCCATCGGACCGTCGAGCTGTCGCCGGCCGTTCGTCAGGGCTGGCCGGCACTCGCGGCCGCCTTTGCGCTCGTCGCGAGCCCCCGCGTGCGCAACCAGGCGACGGTTGGGGGCATGCTCGCCGATGCCGATCACGCGTCCGACCCGCCGTCGATGCTGCTCGCGCTCGGCGCGCGGGCGGTGGCGCGCAGCGTCCGGGGCGAGCGCGAGATCCCGATCGAGGACCTGATCCTCGACTTCTACTCGACCTCGCTCGAGCCTGACGAGCTCCTCGTCGAGGTGCGGGTTCCGGGCGGGCCCCACCGGGCGGTCTACCGGAAGTTCCGAGCACGGTCCCACGAGGACCGTCCTGCGGTCGGCGTCGCCGCCTGCCGCCGCGAGAACGAGCTGCGCGTCGTCGTCGGCGCGGTCGCCGGCCGGCCGCAGTGGTTCCCGAAGCTCTGCGACCCGGCCCGCGACCCGGCGGAGGTCGGACGCGCCTACGCGGGCGCGATCGACCCGATCTCGGACGTCAGCGGGTCGTCGGCATACCGGCGCCGCGTGATCGCTGTCGAGGTGCGCCGCGCGCTGGAGGAGCTCGGGTGAGCGACCCGCGCGTCACAGGCGAGGCGCGGTACGCCGAGGACATCGAGGCGGAGGGGATGCTGCACGCCCGGATCGTCCGCTCGCCGTACCCGCACGCGCGGGTGACAGGCGTTGATGCGTCGATGGTGCCGGAGGGCTGCGTCGTGCTGCTCCCGGAAGACGTGCGCGACCTCGGGCGGTACGGGATCCAGATCCGCGACCAGTCGGTGCTCGCCGAGCTGGCGCGCCATGTGGGCGATCCGGTCGCGGCCGTCGCGGCCGAGTCGCCGCGCGCCGCCGAGGAGGCGGCGGCGTCGGTCTTCGTCGACTACGAGGAGCTGCCGGCCGTGCTTGACGTGCTCGAGGCCGCGCGTTCCGAGGCGCCGCTCGTCCACGACAGCCACGAGCTCGCCTCGACAGACGCCGCCTACTTCGGCCTGCGTCCGCAGCAGGCAACGAACTTCTGCCACCGGTTCCGGATCCGCGACGGCGACGTCGAGGCCGGCTTCGAACAGGCGGATGTGGTCGTCGACGAGACCTTCAGAGTCGCGGGTGCCCACCACGCGCCGATGGAGCCGCACGCGTGCCTGGCGCGCTGGGAGGGCGAGCGGCTCGAGGTGCTGACGGGGACCCAGACGCCGTTCAACCTGCGCGAGGAGCTGGCCGGGATCTTCGGCCTCCCCCCCGAGCAGGTGCGCGTGGTCTGCCGGCCGATGGGCGGCTCCTTCGGCGCGAAGACGTTCCTGCGCACCGAGGCGATCGCGGCGGCGCTCGCGCGGAAGGCAGGACGGCCCGTCAAGCTCGTCCTGCCGCGCGACGAGGAGTGGCAGACGCTCAACCGGCATCCGGCCGTCGTGCGCGTGAAGCTCGGCGCGCGCGCGGACGGCACTTTCGTCGCGGCCCGGATCGAGTGCTACGCGGACACCGGCGCCTACGCGGACTCCGGGCCGGGGGTGGCCCAGAAGATGGGCTTCGCCGCGCCGGGCCCGTACCGCATCCCGCACGTCGCCGTCGACGCGTACTGCGTCTACACCAATCTGCCGCCGAATGGCGCGTTCCGCGGTTACGGCCAGATGCAGTCGACGTGGGCGCGCGAGCGTGCGGTCGACCTCCTCGCCGAGCGGGTCGGCCTCGACCCGCTCGAGCTGCGCCTCAGGAACCTCCTCCGGGAGGGCGACCGCTACTGCACCGGAGAGACGATGCACGACGTCCACTACGCCGAGTGTCTGGAGCGCGCCGCCGAAGCGATCGGCTGGCGCGACGACCGGCGCGGCAAGGGGCTGAGCGTGATCCTCAAGGGGATGCAGACGCCGAGCCGTGCCGCAATCGCGGTCGAGGAGGGCGGCGACGGCTCCTACGTCCTCCGCTGCGCGACGGCTGAGATGGGCCAGGGCGCGATCCACGCGATCACGCTGCTCGCGGCGGAGCTGCTCGGCGTCGAGCCGGACCGGGTCCGCTTCCCGGCGCCCGACACCGACGTCGTCCCGTTCGACACGCGCACGACCTCGTCGCGCTCGACGTACATGATGGGCCGCGCGCTGGAGGGGGCCGTGCGCGATCTACGGGAGAACGGCGGCGGACGCGGGTACGGGGAGGTCGCGAACGCGGGCGGCCTCGATCCTGACACCGGCCAGGGCGTCGCCTCGACCCACTGGCACCAGGCGGCGGCCGCTGCCGAGGTCCGGGTGGACGAGGAGACGGGGAAGCTCGAAGTCGTGCAGCTGCACACGACGGTCTATGCCGGCCGCGTCGTCAACCGGCCCGCGGCCGAGCTCCAGAACGAGGGGTCGATGATCATGGGCCTCGGGTCGGCGCTCTTCGAGGAGGTCGTCTACCGCGACGGCCAGGTCGTGAACCCGAACCTGTCCGACTACGCAATCCCGTCATTCGCCGACCTCCCGCAGCGCCTCACTCAGGAGCTGCTCGAGGGCGCCGGCGCCGAGATCCACGGTCTCGGCGAGACGGCGCTCCCCCCCGTGCCGCCCGCGATCGGGAACGCGGTCGCCTCGCTCGGGATCGAGCTCTTCGACCTGCCGATGACGCCGGAACGGGTTGTGGAGGCGATCGAGCGTCGCATCGGGGTGAAGGCGTGAATCTGCGCTTCACCCTCAACGGCGAGATGGTCGCGGTCGAGGCGCGCACGGACGAGATGCTTCGCGACGTCCTCAACCGGCTCGGCCTCGTCAGCGTGCGCGAGACGTGCGGGATCGGCGTCTGCGGCGCGTGCAGCGTACTTTTCGACGGAGAGACGGTCTCGGCGTGCCTGCTGCTTGCGCCGCTCGCCGACGGCCGCGAGGTCACGACCGTCGAAGGGCTCGGCGGCGACCATCCGGTGCAGGCCGCGTTCGCGGAGGCGCACGCTTTCCAGTGCGGCTACTGCACCCCCGCGATGGTGCTGACGGCCGTGAGGCTACTGGAGGAGAACCCGCGGCCTACGGAGGAGGAGATCAGGCTCGGGCTCGCGGGCAACCTGTGCCGATGCGGGTCGTACGTCAAGATCGTCGAGGCCGTGGAGCTCGCGGCGAGACGGAAGGAGGGAGCATGGACGAGCTGAGCCGCTTCCGGCTCGACGGGCGCACCGCGCTCGTCTCCGGAGGCTCCGGGGGAATCGGCGTCCGCGTTTGCGGCGCGCTCGCCGGCGTCGGGGCGAACGTCGCCGTCATCGGCCGGGACGAAGCGCGACTGCAGGCGGCGCGCGATGAGGTCGAGGCCGCGGGTGCGGAGGCACTCGTGATCGCCGCAGACGTGACGAAGGAGGCGGATGCGGAGCGGCTCGTCGAGGAGACGGTCGCTCGGTTCGGCCGCCTCGACGTGCTGATCAATGCTGTTGGCGGCGGCGCCGGCGCGGCGCTGCACGACGCCCAGGATTACACGGTCGAGGACTGGAACTGGATCATGGACCTGAACCTGACATCTCAATTCCTCGTCTCGCGGGCGGCGGCGCGGGCGATGATCGCGGCCGGCAACGGCGGGCGCATCCTCAACATCTCCTCGGTGCGCGGCCAGCTCGGCGTCCGGCTCGGCTACTCCGCTTACGTCGCCGCCAAGGGGGCGATGAACGCCCTCACGCGACAGCACGCGACGGAGTGGGCGAAGCATGGGATCACGGTCAACGCGATCTCGCCGACCTTCGTCCGCACGCCGCAGGTCGAGAGCCTGCTCGCCGACGACGCGTTCCGCGAGGGCCTCGTCGCCCGGATCCCGCTCGGGCGGATCGCGGAGCCGGACGACCTCGTAGGCGCGGCGCTCTTCTTCTGCTCGGATGCCTCGTCGTTCGTGACCGGGCAGGTGCTCACCCTCGACGGCGGCCTGACCGCGACCCAGTAGCGACGGCGTACGTCGTCACAGCCACCTGGACCGCCCGCGCCGGCGAGGAGGAGCGCGTGCTGGAGGCGATCAGGAGCATGATCGAGCCGTCGCGGGCCGAGCCCGGTTGCCGCTTCTACCAGCCGAGCCGCGACCCGGAGGATTCGCGCGTGTTCTTCTTCTACGAGATCTATGACGACGAGGACGCGTACGAGGGGCACGGCGAGTCGGAGCACTTCCGGCGGGACGGGCTCGGCGAGGCGATCCCGCTGCTCGAGAGCCGCGAGCGCCGCTTCTACGTCACCGTCGACTGAGAGAGCTCGGCGGCGGCGGTTCGGCGGCGCAGGAGCCGCCGCTCGAGGCGTGCCATCCCTCCGTGCCACAGGCCCATCAGGCCGCCCGGCGAGGCGATCACGACGACGAGGAAGACGAGCCCGAGCCAGGTGGGATAGCGCTCGGACCCGAGCGACTTCTGCAGGAACCCCGGCAGGTGGGCGGCCCACGGCTGGGTGTACTCGGCGAGCACCGCGTAGAGCAGCGCGCCGATCCAGGCTCCCTCCAGGTGCGCGAGCCCCCCGACGACGGCGACAGATAGGACGATGATCGTCTGGTTGATGTCGATGGACGACGGCGAGATCTGCAGGTTGAAGAAGACCGAGAGGATCCCGGCGAGCGACGCGATCAACGCTCCGACACCGAACGCGACCGTCCGCAGGAGAACGACGCTGAAACCGAGCGACCGCATCCGGACCGGCTCGTCGCGCACACCCTGGAGTGCGATGCCGAACGGCGTCCGGCCGAGGTAACGGATCGACAGGTACACGAGCACGGACACGAGCAGCGCGGCGTAGTACAGCCGGTGAGGATGCGTGATCGTGTCGCCGCCGACGAGCGCGGGCGCCCGGTCGAGGTGCAGCCCCGTCTGACCTGAGAACTGCTCCACTTGCAGGTAGAAGAGGAACGCGATCACCCCGACCGCGAGCGTCAGCATCAGGAAGTAGATGCCCGTTGTGCGGCTCGCGAGGAAGCCGATCCCGAGACCGAGGAGGACCGCGGTCGCGATGCCCGCCAGGATCGCCGGCCACTGCGAGACGCCGAGCTTGACGACCAGGTCGGCATACGTGAAGCCGGCAACGCCGTAGATCGCAACCTGGGCGAGCGAGACCATGCCGCCGTAGCTGGCCAGGAAGACGACGCTCGCCGCTGCGATCCCGGTCCAGAGCGCGCGGGTCCCGACCTGGCTGAGGTTGAAGTCGGAGACCGCGTTGAGCGTCGGCGCGAGGACGAGGAAGACGACGATCCCGAGCGCGACGGTCCTGTTGATCCAAGTCGCCGGCGCGGCCTCGACGCGGCGGCGAAGGCGCGCGATCACTCGGGCCTCCCGAAGAGGCCGAACGGACGCACGGCGAGCACGACTACGAGCAGGACGAACGTGAGCAGGATGGAGTAGTTGCTCTGGCTCCCGGGCAGGTACTGCGGCGCCCAGGTCTCGAGCAGGCCGAGCGCGAGGGCGCCGATCGCAGCGCCGCCGAGGCTGCCCATCCCGCCGATGATCACGACGACGAGCGCTTTGAGCAGGAAGTCTGCGTCCTCGCCCGGCGCGATCACGAGGAACGCACCGGCCAGCGAACCGCCGAGGCCCGCGAGCGCGGAGCCGAGGAAGAAGGCCGCCGCGTTGATCGCCTCGACGTTCACGCCGGACGCCGACGCCATCGCCCGGTCGTCGACGCCCGCCCGGACCATGATCCCGAACTTCGTCCGCCTGATCAGGAGCGCAAGCGCCAGCGCGACGCCGATCGCGATCGCCAGGACGACCAGCCTGAACCAGGGGAACGTGAGGCACGTGCCGCCGAAGATGCCGCCGCTCGTGCAGAAGACGCCGAAGTCGACATTGCCGCTGATCGTCGCCGGCGGCTCGATGTAGTGCTGCGCGCCGCCGAAGTAGGCGAGCATCTGGTCGGCGAAGATGAACGAGATCGCGATCGTGATCAGCGCCTGTCGCAGCTCCTGGCCCTGGTTCCAGCGCAGGAAGATCTGGTGCATCGCCAGGCCGACGAGCCCGACGCCGATCGACGAGACGACGACGGCCGCAAACCAGCCGATCACGTGGTGCTTCTGGAACTCGAAGGCGAGGTAGGCGCCCAGCAAGTAGAGCGAGCCGTGCGCCATGTTCACGATCCGCATCAGGCCGAAGATCAGCGTGAACCCGCTCGCGATCACGAAGTAGAGTCCCGCAAGCGTCAGCCCCGCGAGCGTCACCCGGGTCCAGTCCGGGACTCCCCCCTCGATGCCGAAGCCCTCTCCGAACGCCTTGTACGCGACCCACCCGAGCGCGAGCAGCAGCACGCCGAGCGAGAGTGCGCCGTGGCCGATCCGCAGCCGGGGCCCCAGCCGCGCGAGCGCCGCGCGCATCTCAGCGCTCCCGGGCGGGGCTAGAATCGCCCCGGTAACTCGCCGGTCCGCGGTCGCGCTCGCCGGGCTCGCCGCGGTATTCGTGGTCGTGCTCGTCGCGTGCGACGGGAGCTCGTCGCGGC
This sequence comes from Actinomycetota bacterium, assembly GCA_046723985.1. Taxonomy (GTDB): domain Bacteria; phylum Actinomycetota; class Thermoleophilia; order Gaiellales; family Gaiellaceae; genus DATBLE01. The sequence goes on from JBKOVQ010000018.1 coordinate 14,815, forward strand.
TGTCGAAGACGCAGTACGAGCAGCGCGTGACCGGGATCTACCGCAGCCTCGGGACCAGCTTCCGGGCTGCCGGCACGGGCTCCGCCGGCCTGCGCCGGATGAAGCGGTCGCTCGACCGCGCCGCGGCCGCGCTGGACGCGTTGCGGCCGCCCCGCGACACCATGTCCGACCACGAGCTCCTCATCGAGTCGACCCGCGACTACGCGACGCAGGTCGATCTGGTCCGCGCCAGCGT
>JBKOVQ010000004.1:0-7504 GCA_046723985.1 Actinomycetota bacterium
GCGCTCCCCTCCGACCAGCGAGTGAGCGATCTCGGCGCGCAGGGCGTGCGCCTCCTCGACCTCGGCGCAGCAGAGGACGCGCTCGTAGCCCGAGGCAAGCGCCTGCGCGATCGTCGACGTCGCCCGCAGGACGTCGACCACGATTCCCACCGGAGCGGCCGCCTCCTCGTCCGGCGTGAATGCGACATGGACGCGCATGGAGTCCGTACGCTAGCTTCGACGTGGCGACCTGTTATCGCCATCCCGACCGGGAGACGGGGTTGTCGTGCTCCGAGTGCGGCCGCCCGGTCTGCACCGACTGCGTGACGTTCGCGCCGGTCGGTCTGCGCTGCCCGGACCACGCGGCCTCGGGCGGAAGACCGGCGGGCGTCCAGCAGCGCGCTCAGCGCGTCGTGCGTGGGACAACCCGCGTTGGGCCGACCGACGCCATCGTCACGAAACTCCTGGTCGCCGCAAATGTCGTCGTCTACCTGATCACGGTCGCGCAGGGAGCGGGCCTGAACGACCCGGGTGGGTCCCTCTTCTTCAAGTGGGCCCTGTTCGGGCCCGCGGTGAACAACGGCGACTGGTGGCGCCTGATCACGTCCGCGTTCCTGCACGGAAGCGTGCTCCACATCCTCTTCAACATGCTCGCCCTGTGGTGGCTTGGAGCCCCCGTGGAGCTCGCCCTCGGCCGGCTGCGCTACCTCGGGCTCTACTTCGTGTCCGGTCTTGCCGGCGCGGCCGGCGCACTGGTCGCGAACCCGAACTCGATCACTGTAGGCGCGTCGGGCGCGATCTTCGGCCTGCTCGGCGCAGGCCTGATCCTCGAGTGGCAGGCGACCGGCTCGCTCGCCGGGAACTACCTGATGCTGATCGTGATCAACATCGCGATCAGCTTCGCCGTCCCCGGCATCTCGATCGGCGGACACCTCGGCGGGCTGATCGGGGGGATCGTAACGACGCTGGCCTTCACGCGCGGTGGGAGGCAGCGGACGACGTTCGCCGGCATCGGACCGACGGCGATCGTCACCCTGCTCGTGGTCGGCGGCCTGAGCATCCTCGTCGCGTACTGGAAAGTCCGCGGTCTCGCCTAGTACGCTCCGGCCGATGGGCCGGTTTGCCGCCGTCGCCGCCCTCGCGCTGGTCGTCGTCTCGACCTCGGCGGCCGCGGGCCCGAAGATCTTGCTCGGGATCGCCGGCAACGTCGACCGCTTCAAGGGCCTCACCGGGCAGAGCTCGGCCGTGCACCAGGCCTTCCTCGGCTGGGGCCAGGGACAGAGCTACGGCTCGCCGTTCAGGGGCCTGCTGACGATGTTCGGGCCGTTGCCAATGTTCCACCTCGGCACCGCCGCAGGACCGAGCCGGAGGGAGGCGATCACGCCTGCCGCGATCGCCGCAGGCCGGGGCGATTCCTACCTCTTCGCCCTGAACGCTGCGATCGGCGAGTTCGGCAAGCTCGTCTACGTCCGGCCGATGGCCGAGATGAACAATCCGATCAACCTCTACGAGTGATCTGGAATCCGCTCGCCGGTGTCGAGCACGGCGCCAACCCGGCCTCGCGCTACTACCCCGGCGACGGCTGCACGGACATGATCGGGAACGACATGTACTCGTCGTCGCCCGGCGGTGGGTCGTTCGAGGAGAACCAGGCGCTCTACGACGCCCACCCGAGGAAGCCGTACTCGCTGCCCGAGTGGGGCCTCCAGGGCGTCGACGATCCCTTGTTCGTCCAGCGGATCTGTGACTTCGTCAAGACGCACCGCCGCACGCAGATGGCCGCCTACTACGAGAGCAAGCCGGGCTCGATCTACGACCTCGGCGACAAGCCGAAGAGCAAGGCGGTGTACCGGCGCTGCCTGACCCCGATCGGTGCGCCTGCGCCCGCGTAGCGGTCAGCCGCCGGCGACCGCCGCCGCGACGCCCTTCTCGGTGAGCGCCGCCTGTGCGGCGGCCAGCCGTGCGAGCGGCACGCGGAAGGGTGAGCAGGACACGTAGTCGAGCCCGATGCGGTGGCAGAAGGCGACCGAGCGCGGCTCGCCGCCGTGCTCGCCGCAGATGCCCATCTTCAGGTCCTCCTTCACCGAGCGACCTCGCTCGACGGCGATCCGCATCAGGTCGCCGACGCCGTCCTCGTCGAGCACCTCGAACGGGTTCCGCTCCAGGACGCCGGCCTCGAGGTAGCGCGTGAGGAACTTGCCCTCGGCGTCGTCCCGCGAGAAGCCGAGCGCGGTCTGCGTGAGATCGTTCGTGCCGAAGGAGCAGAAGTCCGCCACCTCGGCGATCTCGTCGGCGCGGCTGCACGCCCGGGGCAGCTCGATCATCGTCCCGACCAGATAGTCGAACGACCCTTCTCCGTCCGCGACCGACACCGTCAGGTCGCGCAACCGGCGAAGCTCCTCCCGGAAGCCGACCAGCGGGTGCATGACCTCGACCAGCGGTGCCTCGCCCGTCCGGTCGCGCACCGCGAGCGCCGCCCGCGCGATCGCCCGCACCTGCATCTCGTAGATCTCCGGGTACATCAGGCCGAGCCGGCACCCGCGCGAGCCGAGCATGGGGTTCGCCTCCTGGAGCGCCCGGATCCGCGCGCGCATCCGCTCGTCCTTCGCCTCCTCGAGCGAGGGCAGGAACTCGTGCAGCGGCGGGTCGAGCAGCCGGATCGTCACCGGCAGCCCGGCCATCGCCTCGAAGATCCCCTCGAAGTCGGCCTGCTGGTGCGGCAGCAGCCGGTCGAGGACGGAGCGGCGCTCCTCCTCGCTCGACGCCATGATCATCTCCTGGACGATCGGGAGCCGCTCCTCGCCGAAGAACATGTGCTCGGTGCGGCAGAGGCCGATCCCCTGGGCGCCGAACTCCCGCGCCTTCGCTGCGTCCTCGGGGTTGTCGGCGTTCGCACGCACGTTCAGCCGCCGGAGCCCGTCGGCCCACTCCAGGATCGTCTGCAAGTCCTCGTTGATCTGCGGCGGGACGAGCTCGACCTCGCCGACGACGACGTTGCCCGTGGCGCCGTCGATCGTGATCACGTCGCCCTCGGTCAGCCTGTGGTCGCCGATCGTGGCCGTCTTCGCGGCGGCGTCCAGCGAGAGCCCGTCGCAGCCAGCCACGCACGGCTTTCCCATGCCGCGCGCCACCACCGCCGCGTGGGAGGTCATCCCGCCGTGTGCTGTGAGGATCCCCTGCGCGAAGATCATCCCGTTGATGTCGTCCGGGGTCGTCTCCCAGCGGACGAGGATGACCTTCTCGCCGGCCCGGCCGCGGTCCTCGGCGGTGTCGGCGTCGAAGACGATCGCGCCGACCGCAGCGCCTGGCGAGGCGTTCAGTCCCTTGGCGGCGACTGCGAGCGATGCGCGCGGGTCGAGCATCGGGTGCAGGAGCTGGTCGAGCTGGGCCGGGTCGATCCTCGCCACGGCCTCCTCCCGCGAGATCAGGCCCTCGTCGACCATGTCCACGGCGCTCTTCAGCGCCGCCGCCGCCGTCCGCTTTGCCGTCCGCGTCTGCAGGAGGTAGAGCTTCCCCTCCTCGACCGTGAACTCCGTGTCCAGGACGTCGCGGTAGTGCTCCTCAAGCCGCCGGATCGTCTCCACGTACCGGTCGAACGCCTCTGTGAGAACCTCTTGCATCCGCTCCAGCGGCTCCGGGGTGCGAATTCCGGCGACGACGTCCTCGCCCTGGGCGTTGACGAGGAACTCCCCGAACACGCCGGGCTCCCCGGTCGACGGATCGCGTGTGAACGCGACTCCGGTCGCCGACGTCTCGCCCTTGTTGCCGAAGACCATCTGGACGACGTTGACGGCGGTGCCGAGGTCGTCCGGGATGTCGTGCGCACGCCTGTAGACCTGTGCGCGCGGCGTGTCCCACGACTGGAAGACCGCTTCGACCGCGCGGCGCAGCTGCTCGCGCGCATCCTGCGGGAACGGCCTGCCGGTCTCGGACTCGTAGATCTCCCTGAACCGCTGGACGAGGCCGGCCAAGTCGTCGTCGGCGAGATCGACGTCCTGGTCCACCCCACGCTCCCGCTTCAGCGTCGAGAGCTCCTCCTCGAAGCGATGGCCGTCGATCCCGTCGACCGTCTCCCCGTACATCTGAATCAGACGGCGGTACGAGTCATAGGCGAAGCGACGGTTTCCGGTCGTCTCCGCCAGCCCCTCGACCGACTCGTCGTCCAGCCCCACGTTGAGGATCGTGTCCATCATTCCGGGCATCGAGATCGCAGCCCCCGACCGGACGGAGACGAGCAGCGGATCCCGGCGGTCGCCGAAGCGCTTCCTCGTCTTCCCCTCCAGTGCCGCCACGTGGGCGGCGATCTCGTCGTCGAGCCCGTCCGGCATGCGGCCGCCGCCGTGCATGTACGCCCGGCAGGCCTCGGTCGTGATCGTGAAGCCGGCGGGCACGGGGACGCCCAGCTGGGTCATCTCCGCCAGCCCGATACCCTTGCCGCCGAGAAGCTCCCGCCCGCCCTCGCAGGACTCGTCGAAGTCGTAGACGTAGCGCACCGAGGCCCGGATCTTGTCACGTACGAGTGGATCCGAGGCCGGGGTAACGCGCACGGGTCGACTTCTTCCCGTGGCCGCGGGAGGACCTTCGCGAGCTCGTCCTCTCCCAGGACGTCATCGTCGTTGGGGGAGGCAACACCGCGAACATGCTCGCGATCTGGCGCGTCCACGGATTCGACACGCTCCTGCGCGAGGCGTGGGAGCAGGGCACGGTACTGACCGGGTCGAGCGCCGGGATGATCTGCTGGTTCGAAGCGGGCGTGACCGACTCGTTCGGGCCGCGGCTCGAAGGTATGCGGGACGGCCCTCGGGCTCCTGCCCGGGAGTGCGTGCCCGCACTAGCGGCGACGCCGTGCTCTGAACTCGGCGACCCAGGCGAGGGCGCGCAGCCCGATCCAGATCGGGGTGAGCAGCACGTAGAAGAGGAAGATCCCGATCGCGAGCAGGAACCACCAGAGCGTCCAGCGCGCGATCGAGACCGGAGGCTTCGGCTTCATAGGCGTGGCCGCTTTCGATCCTCGACGACCTTGACGACCCGAGACGCCGTCTCCTCGATCGACAACTCGGTGATGTCGAGCACGGGACAGCCGAGCCGGCGGTGGATCGCGTCGGCGTGCTCCAGCTCCTCGTAGATCTCGGCCAGCTCCGCGTACGCCTTCGGGCTCGCCCGCATGTGCCGCACCCGCTCCTGGCGGATCTCCGCGAGCCGGCGGGCGTCGATCGTCAGCCCGACGATCTTCGCCGGGTCGAGCTCGAACAGCTCTGACGGCGGGTCGATCCCACGGACGACGGGCACATTCGACGTCTTGTAGCCCATGTAGCCGAGGTACATCGAGAGCGGCGTCTTCGACGTCCTCGAGACCCCGACCAGGACGATGTCCGCCGCAGCCAGCCCGCCGCCGATCCCGTCGTCGAACTTGACCGCGAACTCGATCGCCGCGATGCGGCGGAAGTACGAGGAGTCGAGTGGGTGCCGGACGCCCGGCGCCATCTGCGCCGCCTGACCGGAGATCTTCGCGATCGCGGCCAGGGGCGGGCCGAGGATGTCGCAGTAGTGGAGCTTCGCGCGGCGGCAGAAGTCGCGCATCGCTTCTCGCAGCTCGGGCTTGACGATCGTGTAGACGACGACCGCCGGACGGCCCTTTGCCCGGTCGACGACCAGCCGCAGGTCGTCGACGGTCTCGACCCGGGGATGGCGGATCTCCTCGAACGGCTGCTCCGGGAACTGGGCCTCGAGCGCGGCGACGAGCCTGGTGGCGGTCTCGCCGGTCGCGTCGGAGACGATGTGGAGCTCTACCGGCGCTGCGGCCATCTCACGATGCTTTCAGGTAGATCGGAGACACTTGTCACATGCGCATTCTGGTCGTGGACGACGAGCGCGCCGTCCGGGAGGCGGTCGAGCGGGCGCTGCGTCTCGAAGGCTACGAGGTCGAACTGGCCGCGGACGGTCAGCAAACGCTGCTCTCGATTGCAGCGCGGAGCGTCGACGCGATCGTGCTCGACGTCCTGATGCCGGTGATGGACGGGATCGAAAGCTGCCGCGCGCTGCGGCGGATGGGCAACCGGACGCCGGTGCTGATGCTGACCGCGCGGCACGAGATCGACGACCGTGTCGCCGGCCTCGACGCCGGCGCCGACGACTACCTGGTCAAGCCGTTCGCGCTCGAGGAGCTTCTCGCCCGGCTGCGCGCGCTTCTACGCCGCACGGTCGGCGACGAGGGCCCGCTCTCCTTCGCCGACCTGACGCTCGACCCGGGCACCCATGAGGTCCGGCGCGACGAGCGGCCGATCGAGCTCACGCGGACGGAGTTCCTTCTGCTCGAGCTGTTCATGCGCAACCCGCGACAGGTCCTGACCCGCGACGTGATCTTCGACCGTGTGTGGGGCTACGACTTCGGGCCGTCCTCGAACTCGCTCGAGGTGTACGTGGGCTACCTGCGCCGGAAGACCGAGGCCGGCGGCGAACCGCGCCTGATCCAGACGGTCCGCGGCGTCGGCTACGCCCTTCGCGAGCCCTCGGAATGAGCTTCCGCCTTCGCGTCACGCTGCTCGCCGCGGCCGCGGTGGCGGCGGCGGTCGCGGGATCCGCCGCGGCCGTCTACGTGGTCGTCCGCCACCAGCTGCTGGGCGAGATCGACTCGAGCCTTGCGGGCCGCGCCCACGCTTTCGTGGAGCACCCCCCACCGGGCTTCGATCTCGGCTACGTGCAGCTCGGCCCACGGGCGGGCCTGGGCGGGCCACCGACGTACGTCCAGGTGATCGACTCCTCCGGCCGTGGCGAGGCGGTCGAGCTGCCCGGCATCGACCGCGCGAAGAAGCTCGCCGCCTCCGGAGGCAAGCCGTTCTACACGGACGGGACCGTCGAGGACACCCACGTGCGCGTGTACGCCGCGCAGGTTGCAGACGGGTTTGCCATCCAGGTCGCGCGGTCGCTTTCGGAGGTCGACCACACGCTCAACCAGCTCGGCCTGTTCATGCTCCTCATCGGGCTCGCCGGCGTCGGGATCGCAGGTGGGCTCGGCCTCGTGGTCGCCAGCGCGGCGCTGCGTCCGGTGGAGAGCCTCACGTCAGTCGCCGAGGAGGTGACGGCAACCCGCGATCTCTCCCGCCGGATCGAGGTCCACAGCGAAGACGAGCTTGGCCGGCTCGCGTCGGCCTTCAACGAGATGCTCGTTGCGCTCGACACGTCGGTGAAGGCGCAGCGCCGCCTCGTCGCCGACGCGTCGCACGAGCTGCGAACGCCCCTCGCCAGCCTGCGGACCAACATCGAGGTGCTGGCCGGCGGGAAGGAGCTCCCGGCGGGCGAGCGGGAGAAGCTCCTCGCCGACGTGATCGGGCAGGTCGAGGAGCTGACCGCGCTCGTCGGCGACCTGGTCGAGATCGACCGGGAGCGGCCGGAGGAAGTCGAGGACGTCCGCCTCGACGAGCTCGTCAAGAACGCAGTCGCACGCGCCAAGGTGCGGACACCCACAGTCCTCTTCCGCACGCAGCTCCAGGAATCGCTCGTCCGCGGCTCGCCGGCCCAGCTGGAC
>JBKOVQ010000130.1:0-9133 GCA_046723985.1 Actinomycetota bacterium
TGCGGGAGATCAGAGGTCCCGCTCCTCCGGACGAAGCATGGTCACTTCTGAGAATACTCCCCGACCGGGACAACCTCAAACTGGGTTCGGGAGTTCGATGAACTCCCAGTCGAGCGCGAACCGCTCGGCGAGCCGTGCCGCGAGCGCCTGGACGCCGAGCCGCTCCGTCGCGTAGTGGCCGGCGGCGACGAAGGTGATCCCGAGCTCGCGCGCGAGGTGCAGGCTCGGCTCCTCCGGCTCGCCGGACAGGAAGAGGTCACACCCGGCTGCGGCCGCCTCGGCGAGGTGGCGTCCGCCTCCGCCGGACACGATCGCGACCCGCTCGACGAGCTCAGGCCCCTCTGCGAAGACGAGCGGGTCCGGGGCGATCCGCTCCCTCACACTGGCGAGCACGGCCTCGAGCGGCTGCGGCGCCGGAAGCCGAGCGCGCACGCCGATGTCGACGAACCGCTCGTCGTCCACGAGCCCCAGCTCGCGCGCGAGGAGCGCGTTGTTGCCCACCTCCGGATGGGCGTCCAGCGCCAGGTGGTACGCGGCTAGCGTCAGGTGGGCCTCGAACAGGGCCTGTAGCCGCCGCCGAACACGTGCGTCGATCACGCGCGACTCGTTGTTCCAGATCAGCCCGTGGTGGACGAGCACGAGCTGGGCCCCGGCGGCGCCCGCGCGCTCGAACAGCTCGAGGGAGGAGGAGACTGCGCAGACGACCTTCGTCACCTCGTCCGCGCCGGCGACCTGCATTCCCTGCGGCCCGTAGTCGGAGAACGAGCCGAGGTCGAGCAGCTCCGCCGCGTAGTCGAGGATCTCGTCGCGCCGGGCCACGGCGGAGAGTCTAGGGAAGGCAAGCATTTCCTAACGAAACGGGGGAAACCGAGCGGCTTCCCCCGCGTTCATCGGGGTGCCCAGATTTGAACTGGGGACCTCTCCGACCCGAACGGAGCGCGCTACCAGGCTGCGCCACACCCCGGGCGAGCACAGGTTAGCGGCTCGCGGATCTTCTTAGCTCGTTCTCAGCGGGTGGGTCTAGCCTTCGCCCGGCGGCGATGCGCTCGCCATCCTCGATGCCCGCTATGCGGCCGGAGAGGTGGTGCGAAGGGACTACCTCCGGATCCGCCAGGACATCATCGGCCCGAACGCCGCTCCCTCCTAGCCGACCTGGGACAACCCGGCGGCCCGGGCGCGGGCCGCCGGGTAACGTCGTCGCATGATCTTGGAGGCGGTGCTCTTCGACGTCGACTTCACGCTGGCCAAGCCCGGGCCAGACCTCGGGCCCTATGGCTACCGGCAAATGGGGAAACGGTACGGCCTCGACCTTGACCCCACGCGCTATCCCGAAGCGAGGGCGGCGGCCCTTGCTTCGCTCGAACGCCATCCCGAGCTCCGGCACGACGAGGAGCTCTGGTTCGTCTTCACCGAGCGGATCGTCCGCGGGATGGGCGGCGACGTGGACGAGGCGAGAGATCTCGCGGTCGAGATGACGAGGGCCTGGGAGCGCTCGGAGAACTTCGACCTGTACGACGACGTCCTGCCCGTGCTTGGGGACCTGCGCGCGCGCGGGCTGAAACTGGGGCTCGTCTCCAACGGCGGCCGTGAGATCTCGGAGTTCGTCGCTCACCACGGGCTCGACGTCGACTGCGCGATCGCATCGCGCGCACACGGCTGGATCAAGCCGCACGAGTCGATCTTCCTCGCGGCGCTCGAGCTGATCGACGTTGGGCCTGCGGAGGCGGCCATGGTCGGGGACTCGGTCGAGGACGACATCGAAGGCGCCGCGGCGCTGGGGATGCGCACGGTCCTGGTCGATCGCGAGGGGAACCAGCCCGACGACGTGGCGCGGCTCCCGAACCTCTGGGGGCTTCCGGCCGCGCTCGGTCTCGACTAGACCCCGAGCTCGGCGCGCCAGGCGGCGGTGTGCTCGCCCAGGGCCGGTGCGGGGCCGTCCGGCTCGAAGCCGAACTCGGCCGCAGCCTCCTCGATCGTCCAGACTGGTCCTGCCGACACGTCTTCGCCGTCCATCAGCTCGAGCCACTCCTCCAACGACCGTTCAGCGATCGCCGCGCCGAGCTCGGCCGCGACCGGCTCCTGGTCGGGGTCGAACTGGCGCTCGGCGAGGTCGGCTCGACCGACGACCATGCAAAGTCGCTGCCAGAACTTCGGCTCCAGCGCGCCGACCGTCAGCCAGCGGCCGTCGGCGGTCGGATAGATCCGGTAGCAGGCGATCCCGCCGGTGAGCAGGCGCTCGGGCAGGCTCTTCAGCCGGTGGGCGACGAGGCGGTGCGAGCCGTGCGTCATCGAGACGACGACACGGGAGCCGCGGCCGGTGCGCTCGCGCTCGAGCAGCGCCGCGACCACCTCCAGCGCTGCCGAGAGGCCACCCGCTGCAAGGTCGGCAATCTGCGTCGGCGGCATCGCAGGAGCGGTGTCGGCGAGCACGCCTGCCCAGCCGAGATAGTTGACATCGTGGCCGGCGCGCGCGTCGTGTCGGTTGCCCGTGCCGAATCCCGTCACCGAGCAGAGGACGGCCGTGCCCGGCACGACGAGCCCCAGGCGTTCCAGCACGCCAGGCCGGAAGCCGTCGAGGACGACGTCGGTCCGGGCACAGAGCGCGTTCGCCAGCGCGAGCCCTCCGTCGGTCTTCAGGTTGCAGACGACGGATTCCTTCCCGGCGTTCACGGCGTCGTGCCACGCCGGCGCAGTGGCCCGCATCGGGTCGCCCTCCGGCGGTTCGACGCGCACGACGCGGGCGCCGAGCCGCGCGAGCTCGCGGCTGGCGAACGGCCCCGGCAGGTACCAGGTGAAGTCGACGACCAGCGTGTCGCTGAGCGCGGACACGCCTACTACTATGGGCAAGCCTTGACTGACCGGTCAATCGCCCAGGAGGAGAAGCGCCGGCTCCTGCTCGATGCGGCCGTTCGCGTGTTTGCACGCAGCGGCTACCACGATTGCCGGGTCGGCGACATCACCCGGGAGGCAGGTGTTGCCCACGGGCTGCTGTACCACTACTTCACCTCGAAGGAGGAGGTGCTGGAGGCGGTCTTCCGCGACGCGTGGAGCGACGTGCTCGAGGCGTTCGACGGCGTCGAGAGCTCGGAGGAGTCGCCTCGCGAGCGGCTCCGCCATGTCGCCGCGATCCTGCTCGGCTCCTGGCGCCGCGACCCGGATCTCGTCCGCGTGCTCGTCCGCGAGATCGGCCGCAGCCCCCAGGTACAGCGGCAGGTCGCGGAGCTCGCACAGGCGTTCGCCGCGATCGAGCGGATCGTCGCCCAGGGGCAGCGCGAAGGCGTGTTCCGCTCGGACCTCGACGCCCGGCTGCTCTCGTGGATCTTCTACGGCGCGATCGAGGAGATCCTGACAGGCTGGGTGCTGGGCCAGTTGCCGGACGGAGAGGACGACGTCGTCCAGGCCGAGCAGACCGTGGTCGACGTCGTCTGCGACGGGGTGGCGGTCCGGTGACCGCCCGCCGGGGACTCGTCTGGATCCTCGGGCTCGGCGCCTTCGGCCTCGCGTTCTCGATCACCACGACCGCGGCCTACCTGCCGCCGCTGCTGGAGAAGTTCACCGACTCGAACACGATGATCGCCGCGGTGCTGGCCGCCGAAGGCGCGTTCGCGCTCACGCTCCCGCTCGTGATCGGCCCGTGGAGCGACACGTTCAAGACGCCGATGGGCCGCCGCCGCCCCTTCATGCTCGCCGCGCTCGGCCCGATGTGCTTCTGCCTGGCGATCCTCGCCTTCATGCCGAACATCTGGACGATGACGCTGATCGTCCTGGCGTTCTTCTTCGCCTATTACGTCTACGAGCCGCCCTACCGCGGCCTGTACCCGGACGTGCTGCACGAGAGCATGTACGGCCGCTCGCAGGGGGTCCAGCACGTGCTCCGTGGAATCGCGCTCGGCCTCGCGCTCGTCGGCGGCGGCTTCCTGTTCAAGGTCTGGCAGCCCGCCCCGTTCCTGCTCGCGGCGGTGGCGACGACCGCGGCCTGCGGCGCCGTGATCCACTGGGTGCGCGAGGCGACGAGCGAGGGGTCGCGGGTCTTCCGCGGTCTGCGCAGCTACGTCCGGACGAGCTGGACGGTCTTCTGGGAGGTCCCGGAGGTGCGGCGCTTCCTCTTCGCCAACGCGGCCTGGGAGGGGACCTTCGCGGCGATGCGGACGTTCGTCGTCCTCTACATCACCAAAGGCCTCGGCCAGCCGCTCTCGACCTCGTCCGCCGTCCTCGCGACCGTCGCCGTGGGCTACGTGATCGCCGCTCTCGGCTCGTGGAAGCTCGGCAACCGGTGTGGCCTGGCCCGCGTGATCTTCGGGGCGTCGTTCGTCTACGGTGCCGGGCTGCTCGTCGCCGGGCTCGCCCAGGAATGGCACAGCTGGTACTACGGGCTCATCCTCCCGGTCGCGGTGGCGGGCGGAACCGTCATGACGCTCTCGTGGGCGCTGCTCTTCAAGCTGATGCCGGCGCAGCATCGCGGCGCGATCTCGGGCTTGGCGACGACGACAAAGGGGCTCGGACTGCTCGTCGGCCCGCTCGTCGCCGGCGTGATGATCGACGTGATGAAGCCCTATCTCTCGAAGACGGACGGCTACGGGATGCTGTGGCCGGTCTGCGCGCTACCGGTGCTCGCGGCGATCCCGCTCGTGGCGTCGCTGATCCCGCACGAGTCGGCTAGTGGCAGCGCGGAGCCCCAGCCGAGCTGAGCCCGAAACCCCAGACCTTGTCCGCGTAGACGTAGAACTGGGTCTCGATTCGTCCCCGGCGGAGGGCGAGCGCCGCGTACGCGCCGCACTCGGTGCGGGGCAGGACACCGTAGAGGGCGCTCACCTTCGCCTGCGGATCGCCGATCCTGAGTCCGCGGTCCGTGTGCCAACCGGGCGGCGCCCGGAGCGTGTAGAAGCTCTCCGCCGCACCGGCCCGGAAGGAGACGGCCGCGCCCTGCGGCGCGAAGCGCTGGTACGTGAAGAACCAGGTCGGACGTGGGCAGCCGCGGCAGGTGCCGTACCTCCGCCCCCAGGCCGCCGTTACCTGCATGCCGGTCGCGCCCACCTGCAATCCGGCGAAGCTGCGCCCGGCGACGACGGTCCCGTGCGGCGGAAGCGCGAGCACGAGCGCGGTCAGCACGGCGGCGAGCATGTCGGGGAGAATAGGAGCGTGCGGCGCTTCAACGTGCGGACCGCCGGGCTCGAAGCGGAGGACGAGTTCTACCGTCCCGGCTATCCGAAGCGAAGCGCGGCGGTCGACGAGGCGATCGGTGGCGCAAAGATCGGCGGGGCAATCTACGAGCTCGAGGACGGCGAGCGCGTCTGCCCGTACCACTACCACCACGGTGTGGAGGAGTGGCTGGTCGTCGTCGCAGGCACGCCGTCGGTGCGGACGCCGGACGGAGAGCAGCAGCTTCGTGCCGGGGACGTGGTCTGCTTCCCAGGGTCGCCCGACGGCGCCCACACCGTGCACGGGCCGGGCCGTGTCCTGATGCTGTCGGACGAGGTCTGGCCCGCCGTGGTCGTGTACCCGGACAGCGACAAGATCGGAGCACGTCCCGGCCCGTGGGGCACGTACCCGGAAGACCGAGGGAACTTTCGTCGCTCCGATGCGGTCGACTACTGGGACGGTGAGCGGTGAGGCCGGTCGCCAACCTGTTCGACGTCGAGACGACGCGCGACGGCGACGACCCGGCCGGCTACGAGACGCCATACGCCAGGGTCGGTCCGCTGGTCGGCGGCGCGGCGTTGGGCGCAAGCGTGTACGTCCTGAACGAGGGCCAGAGCGTTTGTCCCTACCACTGGGAGGCGGGCGACGAGGAATGGCTGCTCGTCCTCGAGGGGCGCCCGCTGGTGCGGACACCGGAAGGCGAGGAAGCGCTCGAGCCCGGCGACGTCGTGTGCTTCCCGGCGGGCCCGGACGGCGCTCACAAGGCGTCGAACCGGCATCCCGAGAGCGCGCGCATCGTCATCTTCTCGACGAAGAACGAGCCTGGCGTGGCGGTCTACCCGGACTCCGACAAGATCGGAGTCTGGCCGCCTGGCAAGCTCTTCCGTGCCGGTGATGCGGTCGACTACTGGGAGGGCGAGACATGACCGTCAATCTCTTCGGCGACGAGTGGGAGGGCGGACGCGAGCGTCCAGGGTGGCAGTGGAAGCACCTGCCCGTCGGTCGCAAGCTCGGCGCGGAGCAGATCGGCGCGAGCCTCTACGAGCTGGCTCCGGGCCAGCGGACCTTTCCGTACCACTGGCATGCCGTCAAAGAGGAGTGGCTGGTCGTGCTGCTGGGACAGCCGAACCTGCGTGATCCCTCTGGCGAGCGTCGGCTCGTGGCCGGCGACGTCGTCCTCTTCAAGCGCGGGCCGGAAGGCGCCCACTCGATTCGCAACGACACCGAGGAGCCTGTGCGGTTGCTGATGCTGTCCTCCAATCAGGACACGCCGGGCGAGATCTCCTTCTACCCCGACAGCGGCAAGGTCGGCCTCTGGGGTGTTGGGATCCGCAAGATCCTGGACGAGAACGCCGAGCTCGATTACTTCCACGGCGAGGATTGACGCTCGCCGCGGCTTCGCCGCGAACTCGCTCGCACGGGAGAAACAGCCGGTTTCCCCCCGGGAGCCCCCTTCCCCGAACCTGCCTCAGTCGCGAACGGTGACGAGCCGCGCCCGCTATGTCGGTCGCGGCGACGAACTGCTCAGGCGCGGGCGAGCGCCGGGCCCCAGGAGACGAGCGGGGACATCTCGCCGGTGTGACCGTTCAGGCGGCGGTAGCCGAGGGCGTGCTCGGCCTGCATCATCTTGTGGATCTGCGTGGTGCCCTCGTAGATGATCGGCGCGCGCGCGTTCCGGAAGTACCGCTCGAGCCCGTACTCGGCGGAGTAGCCGTAGGAGCCGTGTACCTGGATCGCCATGTTCGCGGCATCGAGCGCCGACTCGGTTGCATGCCATTTTGCAAGTGAGGTCTCGCGGGTCGAGCGCTTGCCTTCGTCCTTCATCCACGCCGCCTGCATGACGAGCAGCTTCGACGTCTCGTAGCCGAGCACCATCTTCGCGATCATGTCCTGTACGAACTGGTAGCGGCCGATCGGCTGCCCGAACGTCTCCCGTTCGCGCGCGTACTCGACGGAGCGCTCGAGGCACGCCCGGATCACCCCGCACGCGCCGGCGGCGACGGTGAAGCGGCCGTGGTCGAGCGAGTGCATCGCCACCTCGAAGCCCTGGCCCTCCTCGCCGAGACGGTTTTCCGCAGGCACCTCGACGTTCTCGAAGAACAGCTCGCCGGTGGAGCCGGCCCAGACGCCGAGCTTGTTCTCCGTCTCGCGGGTCGTGACGCCGGGCCACCTCCTCTCGACGATGAACGCAGTCATGCCCTTGTGGCCCGCATCCGGGTCCGTCTTCGCGACCACGAGCTGGTGGTCGGCGACGGTCGCATACGAGATCCAGTTCTTCTGGCCGTTCAGGACGTACGTGTCGCCCTCGCGGCGAGCGCTCGTCCGCATCGCGGCGACGTCGGAGCCGGCACCGGGCTCGGTCAGCGCGAAGCAGGCGAGCTTTTCGCCCTTCGCCTGCGGGACGAGGTAGCGCTGCTTTTGCTCCTCGGTGCCGTAGCGGAGCAGGGACAGTGAGTTCAGCCCGACGTGCACGGAGATCAGCGTCCGGAAGGCGGACTCGCCGCGCTCGATCTCCTCGCAGGCGAGTGCCTCGGAGACGAAGTCGAGCCCGGCGCCGCCGTACTCCTCCGGGATGACGATCCCGAGGATCCCGAGATCCGCCATCCCCTCGATCAGCTCGAGATCGAGCTTGTGCTCGATGTCGTTCTGGACGGCGACCGGCAGGACCCGCTCGTCGACGAAGGCGCGGACAGTGTCCTGGATCAGCCGCTGCTCGTCGCTGAGCTCGAAGTCCACGCGCCGAGTCTATGCGCAGGCGCCGAAACCGCGGATCACCTTCGACGGAAAGCCGTTAGGATTGACTGACCAGTCAATCGAGCGAGGGAGCGAAGCACAGATGTCGATCGCCGAGCACGCCGTGGCCGAGGGCGTGTCGTTCTCCCTGACCGACGAGCAGCGCGCGCTGCGGGAGCTGGCGCACGACTTCGCGGAGCGGGAGATCCGCCCGAAGGCGGCCGAGTACGACGTCCACATGACCCACCCCGCCGACGTGATCGCGAAGGCGCACGCCGTCGGGCTGATGAACCTGAACGTCCCTGCCGAGTACGGCGGTCCGGAGCTGAGCCTGCTCGACGGGGTGCTGGTCGGCGAGGAGCTGAACTGGGGCTGCTCCGGGATCGGCACGTCGCTGGGCTGCAACGGCCTCGGCGCCGGTCCGGTGATCACAGCCGGGACGGAGGAGCAGAAGCGCCAGTGGCTGCCGCCGCTGATCGAGGAGCCGATTACGTGCTCCTTCGGCCTCAGCGAGCCGGACGCCGGCTCCGACGTCGCCCGGATCAAGACGACGGCGACCCGCCGCGGGGACGAGTACGTCCTCAACGGCTCGAAGACATTCATCACGAACGCGGGCTACTCCGCCTGGACGGTTGTCTTCGCGAAGACCGACCCGGGTCAGGGACACCGCGGCATGTCGGCCTTCATCGTCCCGATGGACACTCCCGGCGTGACCGTCGAGCAGCACCTCGACAAGATGGGCCAGCGCTCCACCGACACGTCGGCCTTCGCCATGCACGACGCGGTGATTCCGGCCGCGAACAGGCTCGGCGCCGAAGGTGACGGCTTCAAGATCGCGATGCAGACGCTCGACAGCACCCGCCCGGGCACGGCAATCGGAGCGGTCGGCGTTGCGCGCGCCGCGTTCGAATACGCATGCGACTACTCGAAAGAGCGGGTCACGTTCGACCAACCGATCGCCATGCACCAGGGCGTCAACTTCCTGATCGCAGACATGGCCACGAAGATCGAGGCAGCACGCCTGCTCACGTGGCAGGCGGCGTGGATGCTCGACAACGGGTGGGGGAGGAAGGCGACCCTGTACTCGTCGATGGCCAAGCGGTTCGCAGCCGACACCGCAATGGAGGTGACCACCGACGCCGTCCAGATCTTCGGCGGGTACGGCTACATGAAGGAGTACCCGGTGGAGAAGCTGATGCGGGACGCGAAGCTGTACCAGATCTACGAGGGCACCTCGCAGATCCAGCGGCTCGTGATCGCC